>JAYUFF010000097.1:0-2732 GCA_043738825.1 Schlesneria sp. | reverse complement strand
GATGGCTCTCACACTTTGTCGCGGCATTCGTGAGCGGTATCCCGATTGGAAGCTGCTCGTCGATGGAGACGGCGGCGACGAGAACCTCAAGGACTATCCGATCCACGAGAACCACGAACTGACGATCCGCAGCGTGCTCAACAACCAGATGCTTTATCAGGAAGGCTGGGGCGTCCACGCGATCAAGCATTCGCTGACGTACTCGGGCGGCCAGAGCCGTGGCCATGTCAGATCCTCCGCTCCCGTCGCCGCGTGTGGCTTCCAAGGCTTCAGCCCGTTCGCGCTGCCCAACGTGATCGAGGTCGCCGAGGGCATCCCCTTCATCGAACTGACCGACTGGAAGGAAGACCGTCTCTACGCGCTGAAGGGTGAGATCGTGCGACGCGGCGTCAGGGCAATCACCGGCCTCACGATGCCCACCTTCGAGAAACGCCGCTTCCAACGCGGAGCCATCGGTGACGAGACGTTTGCCAGCGTCTTCCCCACCGACCCGCTGGAGTATCGCCGCCGGTTCCTGAAGATGTTCGCGTGATCTACAGTTGTCCCGTCGCTCCGCCGACGGGTCGGCTTCGAGACTAACGCCACAAATCACGAAGTTATTCTTGGACAGGTTCTAATGACCAGTGACTAATGACCAATGACTCTCCTTTTGGATTGCCTGAATCAAATTGTCGGACCATCATGGGGATCACCCGCCGTCCCGGCAACGAAGCCCGCTCCACTTTTTCCCACCGGCGAGAGCTGACCACACGCAAGGGCGAACAACAACCATGAATCGAACGATCTCCCTGACCGCGATGTGGGTGGCGAGTCTGCTGGCGATGAGCAGCCACTCGGCCCGCGCGGATGAACGCGACGACTTGTTTGAGTCGAAGATTCGGCCGGTTCTGGTCGGCACCTGTTTTCGCTGCCACGGCGACAGGAAGACATCCGCAGGGTTGCGAATCGACTCGCGCGAGATGCTGCTCAAAGGAGGCGAATCCGGTCCCGCGATTGTGCCGGGCAAACCGGAGGAGAGTCTGCTCATCAAGGCCATTCAGCGGCAGGCGGATGTTTCGGCGATGCCTCCCGAAAAGGACAAGGCTCTGCGGGCCGATCAGGTCGCGGCGTTTGTCACGTGGATCAAAGCGGGAGCGATCTGGCCCGCAACGACCGCGAAGTTTGAGATCGCAAAGCACTGGTCGTTCGAGCCGATCCGCGATGTCGCGCCGCCACTCGTTCAGGACCAGGCGTGGGTGAAGAACGGCATCGACGCCTTCATCCGAGGGAAACAGGAAGCGGCCGGAGTCCGACCGAACCAAGTAACCCGCAGCGTCAGCGAGGGCGAAGTTCGTCCCGCTCCGATGGCCGACAAGCTCACGCTGATTCGCCGGGCGACGTTCGATCTGACGGGGCTGCCGCCAACTCCCAACGAGGTCCAGGCATTTGAAAAGGATGCCTCACCGCAGGCGTTCGAGACGGTTGTCGATCGACTGCTCAAGTCGCCGCACTACGGAGAGCGGTGGGGGCGGCACTGGCTCGATGTCGTGCGTTACGCCGACACGGCGGGTGAGACGGCCGACTACCCGGTCCCGCTCGCGTGGCGGTATCGCAACTACGTCATCGATTCGTTCAACAACGACAAACCCTACGACGAATTCCTGCGCGAGCAGATCGCGGGGGATGTCCTAGCCTCACTAACCCGAAGCGTGAGCGAGGAGTCTTCACCAACCCGAAGCGTAAGCGAGGGCGAGCGTCGAGACGGCTCTGAACTCGGAAGCCGTCCGGAGCGATCGCCCTCGCTTACGCTTCGGGTTGGTGAAGACTCCTCGCTTACGCGTCGGGTTAGTGAGCGTGACCGCTACGCCGAGCAACTCACGGCGACCGGCTATCTCGCGATCTCGCGGCGGTTCGGCTTCGATTCCGAGAACTACCACCACCTGACCATTCAAGACACGATCGACACGCTGGGGCAGACGGTGCTCGGCCTGAGTCTTGGCTGCGCGCGGTGTCACGATCACAAGTTCGACGCCGTCTCGATGAACGACTACTACGCGCTCTACGGCATCTTCGACAGCAGCCGCTACGCATTCCCCGGTTCCGAGCAAAAGCAGAAAGTCCGCTCGCTGCTGCCATTGCTGCCGCCGAGCGAATCGCAGCCGAAATGGCGCGAGTTCGATGGACGAGTGGCCTCGATCGCGGCGAGCCTTGAGAAACAGAAACAGCCCGTGCCGACTGCCATCCTGCGTTCGCTGAATGATCTCGACGGCGACTTCGAGATGCAGGCGGCAGCAGCGGGAGGCAGCAACGGCGTGCTCGTTCCGCCCTGGCTCTACGAGGGCAAGATCGCCGTGACGAACGCGGCACAAAGCCCGTTCAAAAACTTCTATCCGCGCGGCAAGGTCGGCGCGAGCGTCCCGGCCGGAGCAGGGGAGTACCGGATCGCTCAAGCCCTCTACCCGCGTCGATCGCGAGACAACTGCGACACGCTGCACGTCAACCTCGACTTCCGCGTCGCCGCGCCCGATGCCAACGCAAAGGGATTGCATCGCTTCTGGATCGGTGCGATGCCCGCCTCGCCCGCCGTCGAAGTCCTCATCTCGTCGGAGTCCGTTTCACTGCGAAGTGGCGAGGCGACCGAAAGCCTCAGCCCGTTGAAGCCGAACCAGTGGCACAACCTGCAACTGACTCTCGATCTGAAGAGCCGAACCGTCTCGGGCAAAGTCGGCATGCCGGGGAGTACGACCGAGTTC
>JAYUFF010000096.1:0-7217 GCA_043738825.1 Schlesneria sp. | reverse complement strand
CGCGTCGTGCGATTGGCCGGGACCGGAGAACGTCTCCGGGTCTTTTGCGAGTAGTTCCAGGAATCGAGTGATTGCCGTCGCGAACGGTTTCGTCTTCTTGTGAATGATCGCCAGCCGGCGGAACCACTGAGCGTTCTCCAGTGGGATGACGACGAGAGAACCGAGTTCGACCTCGCGTCGAACTGTCGGCACTGGAAGCAATGCGATCCCCGAGCCGACTTCCACCGCCCGCTTGATGTTCTCGATGTTGTCGAAGGCGTGAACGACGTTGACGTGGACTTTGGCCTGTCGCAACCACTTGTCCGTCTCGGTCCGCATCTGCAACTCGGACGTGAACCCGACGAGCGATTCGCCTTCGAGTTCCTCGACGCGCAGCGAGTCCCGCCGGGCGAACGAGTGCTCTGGTGGAACGACGACGACAATGGGCTGGTCCTGCCACGGGACGCAGTTCAGATCGCTGCGCTTCGGTGGAAACGACATCAGCCCGAGATCAACCTCCTCCGAGATGACCCGCGACAACACCTCTTCGGGGTGCAGGTACTGCAAGTCGAGCGCGGCGTCGGGATACAGCCGCGCGAACTCGCGGACATAGCCATCCATTTGCAAGAGACCGACGGAGTAGATCGCCCCGACTCGGACCGGCCCGACGACTTTGTCTCGCCGTTGCAGGACGCGGTCTTCGAGACGGCGATATTCGTCCAAAAGCTGACGGCACCCGTCGTAGTAGATGTGTCCCTCGGGAGTCAGTTCGAGCGGACGCACGGCTCGATTGAGCAGATCGCAGCCCAAATGTTCCTCGATCGACTTTACGATCTCACTGGCCGCCGGCTGCGACATGCCGTGCGCCTTCGCCGCCTTGGAGAAACTCCCCAAGTGAGCCACTTCACAAAAAAGGTCGAGATCGCGGAGGTTCATCGCATGCCAAGTATCTGAGCGTCAGATATGACTAGGTAGACACTATCGGGAAAAACGATGCGGGATCGTACTAACCGGCGATCACGGAAGTCAACGACATCGCCCGACAAAATAGACTGCACGCGGCCGATGGTGACACGAATCCAAAGCGTAATCGCGGAACGCAACTCACTCTATCGCTTACGCTTCGGGTTCGTGTGCCGCAACAACGAAGGCGTCCGTTTCGGCCGCGTGGAGGATCAGGCCACGTTAGCAGCCTGTTGAAAAAGCCGTAGCATGGACGCCCCGTCCGTGCATTTCACTTGGAATAACGGACGGACGGGGCGGCGTCCATCCTACGTTTTTCAACAGACTGTTAGCCGCTCTGCGAGAGAAAAGCCGAGTGTTTCACCAATGCCGCTCGCGCGATGTGGTTTTTGAGGTCGTTCGTGCTGCGGGTTTGGGATTTGTCAAAGATACTCGTCGTCGTCCTGCAAGTCGGACTCGGTGATGACTCGGTGGCCGGCGTTGTTGAGGACATTCAGGGCACCATCGACGTTATCGACGAAGATCGCCACCGCGCCGTGGCCGCGACGGCGGTAGAGCAGCGGATAGGCGTGATGAATGTTGATCTCGGCCTTCAACAACGTCATGCAGACTTCGTGGAACGGCTTTTCGACTTCGGACAACTCGACGCCCACGACATCGCTTTCGCTGTAGAGGAAGCCGGAGAGCTCCAGCTTCTCGCGGGCGCGGTCCGCGTTGTTGAACATCAGCCGGACCATCGCGAAATCGACGGAATCAACGATGCTCATCGCGAGGACGCGCGTGTCGAGCGACTCGACCTGCCGCATCAGATCGCTGAGTCGGCCGACGCGATTTTCGAGGAAGACGCAAAACTGACGCAGGCACGGCCAAGCCCGGCCGTGCATCGTTTCGGTGTCAGTGAATTCGCCACCGCTGAAATTTTCTGGCATCGGCTGGTTCCTCCCTGCTGACGGATGAGGCTAGTGCTTTGTCACACCTAAGTATTGAGGTTGTTGTCGCAGCCACGTTCGCCAGAACGTGGGCGAGACGCTGGATTGGCCCCACGCTCTGGCGAGCGTGGCTACCCCAAGATCAAGCTGTGACAAAGCACGAGAGACCATTTCAAAACTAGCCCGACGCGCGAGCGAGGGCTTCGCTCACAAATGAGGTCCAGTCCTCGCTTGCGCGTCGAGCTAGTTGTTCAAGGTTTTGAAACCACTTCTAAGCCGAGCCTCGTGGCTCGGTCTACCTCGTCCACGTCAATTGTGGTAGCACTCTAGGCCAACCCGCTGAGGTGGTCAATTGGCTTCGCCACCGAGGCACATCCACTGATTGGGGTGTTCCTTCCTGTCTCCTCGCCCCGGCTCTGCGGGGAGAGGGCTAGGGTGAGGGCGAGCCACATCGGTGAAGAACCCCTCACCCTAGCCCTCTCCCCTCCAAGGCAGGGGGCGAGGGGACATGAAATACCACGAGGCCCTCGCGTGATTCAGACCTTTCTGTTCGACATGGGCAACGTGCTGCTCGCCTTCTGCCACGACCGGATGTGTCGGCAGATGGGCGAACTGTGAGGACGCAGCGGCCCCGAAATTCGGAAGCTGCTGATCGACACCGGCCTGCAATGGGAGTTCGAGCGGGGGCAGGTGACTCCTGTCGAGTTCCATCTCCGATTTGAAGCGGCCGTCGAAACGGAGGTTGATCGCGACCGGCTGAGGATCGCGTCGTCCGACATCTTCACGCCGAACGAGTCGCTGCAACCGGTGCTCACCCAACTCAAGTCGCGTGGCCACCGTCTTGTCCTGCTGTCGAACACCACAATCTGGCACTTCGAGTTCGTGCGCGAGCGGTTTGATGTCCTGAAACCGTTCGACGACTTCGTCCTCTCGTGCCGCGCGGGAGCGATGAAACCGGACGCTCCGATTTACGAGGCGGCTTTGCGCACGATTCAGTGCGATCCGGCCGACTGCTTCTACACGGATGACATCCCGGACTACATCGCCGCCGGGCGGAAGCACGGACTCGACGCGGAGGTCTTCTTCGACACTCAGGCGTTGATTTTCCAGTTGCGTCAACGCGGGATCACTATCTGAGATCGACTTCGGCGAACAGTTCGAGCAGCGCTTCGAGCGGCAGTCCCACGACGTTGCTCAGGCTCCCTTCGACCTTGTCGATGAAGACGCTCCCCGCGCCTTGCAAGGCGTAGCCGCCCGCCTTGCCGCGCGGTTCGCCGGTCAGCAGGTACCAGTTCAGCCAGCGATCGACATCGGCGCGGAAGGTGACTTGCGTTTCGATCAGCCGCTCGGCGCGACGCCCATCGGGTGTCACCACATGCACCGCTGTGGCCGCGACGTGAGTGTGACCGGCGTAATACCGACGAAACCAGTCGCTCACCACTTCGCGCCAGTCTTCGTGATCGGGCGGCTGACCGAGAACAACCGGCGAACCATCGACTTCGTGTGCGATGACGGTCGTGTCGGCGGCGATGATCAGCGTGCGCGGCCGTTCGTAGAGCGACGCCTCTTCGACGTTGAGTGCCTCGCGCACTTGTTCGGCCTTGTGGCGGGCGATCTGTTGCAGCCGTTCGCGTATCGACGCGATGTCGCCGCAATCGTCAAAGCCCTGCTCGTGCGAGGACTCCGGCGGCTGGATCACGATCAACTCGGGATGGACGATCTGCCGCAGCAGTTCCAAACGGCGCGGCGAACGTGAGGCGAGAATGTAGCGGCGGAAAGACATCGGGCGGAGACTCGTCCTAACGCGGCAAAGAGGCCGCCAAGGAGGAGAGTGCAAAGTGACAAGTGCAAAGTACGAAGTGCAAAGTGGCCACGTTTCCGGCTTGGCTGATACTTCGCACTTCGTACTTTGCACTTTTCACTTTTCACTCGCCTGCAACAGGAGGTTTTCCGGACTGGGGTCGGGCTTCGCCACAAGACGGCTATCCCCGGACATCCGTGGGCGGGATGGGAACCTCGTGAAGATCTTCGGGAGGGGGGTTGTCGATCGAATAGTTTTCCGTCGGCAGGTCATCCATCGGGAAGTTGTCGAAGGGGAAATCTTCCAACGGATGGGGTGGCTTTTGAGGAGCGGCGTCAAGGAGCGCACGGCCAGCCTCGATGGATCGGACTTTCGGCGCACGGGCGTCGTGTTTGAATTCCAGTTCCCAGCAGCAGTGCAGCGCGTAGATGTCAGTCGGAGACATCTGGGCGTTGGTCTCGTCGTAGAGCGAATGAGGAATGCCGCCCGACATCCCGATGCCGGTCTCGTCGGCACTCGACTCTTCGCCTTCCTCGCCATCGAGAGCGGTGTCCGATTCATCGGCCGCGTACCGAAACTTGAACAACCAGACGGGACGCCAGTCTTTGGTGGGAGGCCAGTGCAGTTCGCGCGTGTCGAACAGTTCGATGTCGTCGGGTGGCCGACCGAACTCCTTGGGAAGGCTGAGCCATTCGCACATCTTTGACTTCGCGCGGAAGCCGGGTTCGTCGGCCTCCTGGGGAATGACCTCCCGCAAACCCAACTCTTCGAGGAACGCGCGGGCCGCCATCGAGTAATTGTGATCGAGACACTGATGCGCGAGGAACTTTCGGCCAGCCTCGTGACCCAGTCGCGCCGAGGCCCACGCCGCCTCCATCCGCACATTGATGTCCGGATGGTCTGTTGCCAGCGCGAGCAGTTGAGTCCGCGCGGGCTCCGACACAAACGGGATCGCGGCGGTGGCGCTGTGCGCAAAACTGAAGTCGTCTTCGTCGCCGCTGGCCAGCCACGTTTGCAGCAGCGCCGTTCCTTCGGGCGAGTTGAACGGGTGCTTGAGAATCGTCCCCTTGCGAATCAGCCGATTGGTCCAGTCGAGAAACGCCACGCGCGCGAAGCCGCTCGGCAGCGGCTTGCTCAAGCGGCGGATCAGCTTCGACAGGATCGGGTCTTCCTCCTTGAGCTGCTCGAAAATGGCCGGCCACAGGTAGCCATCACTGAGTGCGGGATTGAAGGCCCCCGCGACGACTCGATCCAAACCCTCTTCGACTCCGTAGCGTGCAAACATTCGCAGCGCGAACAGCAGGTCGCCCTCACGCTCTTCGGCGCTGCGCAGTCGCGCGTCGTAGGCGTCGAACAACAGGGGGATGCCACGCCGCGTCAACTGCAGAAACGCATCCGTCTCCAACACCGATTGAAACAGCCGGGTCAGTTCGCGAAACGCGGAATCCTCATCGCCACCGGGGACGGGTCGCTCGACGAACTTGTCGAGTGCCCCGATCAAGATGCCCGCATCAAAGTAGGATGTCACCAAGTACTCGCCCAGAGGCTGAAGCTCTTCGCGCAGGTTGCCGCCTTTGGCCAGCCCGCGCGTCAGCGCCTCGTGCAGGCGTTCGGAATTGTCCATCGATCCAGAATCCCCGGAATGCAGAGTGACCCCGCCGTGGAACGGCGAGATGTTGGTGAAACGTCGGGTGATTCTAGCCGCTGCCGGCGCGATTGTCCCTCGGGGCGACGCGATCGGTCGGGCAATCGCCTTATAGAATCTAGTGCTGTGTCACACCTAAGAATGGGGGTTGTTGTCGTAGCCACGTTTGCCAGAACGTGGGCGAGACGCTGGATGGACCCCACGCTCTGGCGAGCGTGGCTACCCCAAGATCAAGCTGTGACAAAGCACTAGAAGCTGTCCGAGGCCAGCGGGATGACATCGCCTTCAGGCTCGTACGACACGGCGGACAGGTCGGCGTCCGAGTCGGGCGGCTTCCGTTTGAGAGACCGCATGTGAGGGATCGAGGCTTCCACGGCGAAGTCCTGTCCCATCTCCGGCAATGCCACCGGGATGTCCATGTTGGGCGGAGCGGACAACGTCGGGCGAGCCACCTGCTGCGCAAGCGCCGGATCATCGTAAGCCTGCTTGGCGTCACCCGCGATCTTTTTGACGACTTTGCTCGACGGGGCTTCCGCGCTCAGGCGGAAGCGCACGTCACCGATGGCCAGTTCATCGCCCAGCGTCAGCCCCGCCTCTTTGCGAACGCGCGAGCCATTGACGAACACGCCATTGGTGCTGCCGAGGTCTCGCACCACGAACGTGTCGTTGACCTGAGCCACGCAACAATGCTTGCGCGAGACCTTGCGGCTGTGCGTCAGCGACACATCGCAGTCGGCCTGACGGCCGATCAACACGATCGCCTTCTCAAGTGGAATGAGACACAGACCCGGATCAAGCGGTACGAGAAAAGCCGACATGCGGAGAACTCCGGAAGGGCGAAACGGCCGCGAATATAAGCAAGCTCGGCTGCGAAGGGAATCCGCGAACGGCCCTGTTTTCAAACTTTGACCAATTCGTTGAGGGATGCGCCAGTCGTTGAAATCGGCTTGGAATCATCGGCCTCGACAGGAAATGAACTGATTCGGGAAAGAATCGGCAGATGCGTCCCGTGACGGACCCCTGATCAGTCCTGTCCGTCGCAAACGGCCCGCCTCGAATCCGGCGGTGGTCGAGAGCCTCACACCTCGACAACACGACCCGCTCGAAAGGCTCGCATCTGCGCCAGCCTCTGCGACCGTGACAACCCCACCTTGCCGAATGCCCGGACAACCGGTAATTTCCGCTTCATCCCTTCGGTCGGCATCCCATCGTGATGCCGACTGACAACTCAAACTCGACAGGATGTTGCTCCACGCAGAAGCCGCTTGGCACGAGTCGCTCTCGCGCGGGGAAGTTACCAGCCCTCTCACTGTTTCACGCCCTCTCATAAGGAGCTCAAGGATGAGCCGACTGAGTGTGTACTGGCCGGAAGAATTCGGATCGACGGCAACGGCTGTGGCCGGCGAACCGAGGATCATTCCTTTTCCCGGCACTCGCCCACGATCGAGCCGATCGACGCGCGAGGAGGCTCCGAAGTTGGACGTGATCGCACGCGCCCGGCTGTTGTTTGCGAATCGTCAGTGCCGCCACTGCGCCTCCCCGGTGGTCGAGCCGTTGGATCTCGACGATGCTGAGGTGAATCGTCAGGGGTTGGAGATACCGGGCACCGCAACGATCATCGGTTTCCGGTGTCATTCCTGTGCCTCCGAGTGGTCCACTTGAGCGAGCCGCAATAGCCCATCGGGCCTCAGAAAGTCAGACGCATGCAATCCAGTCGTGTCAGGCGAGTTCTGCTGTTGTCGGTCGTCGCGGCAGGCTGGAGTTGTCTTGTGGCGGACTCCGACTCGTTTGCCGGTGACTGGCCGAACATTCTCGGTTCGCAACGGAATGGCATCGCGCTTGAAGAGAAGCTCGCCGACAAGTGGCCGACCGGTGGACCGCGCTCGGTGTGGGAGGCCAA
>JAYUFF010000095.1:0-2737 GCA_043738825.1 Schlesneria sp. | reverse complement strand
CGCTGCCGACCATCCTTCGCTTGCGCGTCAGGCTTCTATTTTTGGCAGGACAACAACTACCGTCCGCCTCTACTGCGGTCGCGAGATGCGATAAGTCTGGATGATGAGCACGATCAAAGACACCATCGACGCGATGCCGAGAAACCACCAGTTGGCGGGGATCAAGGTGTAATCCTGAAAGCCGGGGAGGCGAATCACCGACAGCGCGGCCGCGATCGGATTGAGTTGCAAAGCACGCTCGACCACGTCGTGTCCGAACGGCGCGTCGCGTCCCAACCAGATCAGCATTGGGACCGCACAGATGCTCAACAGGACGGAGTAGGCGGCGGCCGTGGCGGTCGCAGTGCGAGAGAACAGGCTGCCGACCGCCGCACTCAACAGCATCGCGAAGACGGCGGTGGCGACGAGACAGATGACGACCCGCTTGACCTGAAGCTCCAGCCCCGGCTCGATGTAGACCATGACGACGTAGCCCGGCAGCGTCGCGCACAAGATCAACGCGAGAGGCAACACAACACTGAGCAGCTTGCCCCAGACGATCTGCATCGTGGAGAGCGGCGTCATCTGGAGCAGTTGCCAGCCGCCACTCTCCACTTCCTGACTGATCAGGCCCGAGGACAGACTGGGAGTGATGAGCACGATCAACGCCACCTGCATCACCACCAGAATGCTGCCGATGGTTTCAACGCCCCAGTCGAGCGTTCCGGCTGTCGTGGCATAGGTCAACGCCAGCGACAGCACCGCACAGACCGCCACCAGTCGCAACAGCCAGTGCAACCGGCCGAACCGACGGCAGCGAAACTCCTTGACCATCACCGGATTGGTCAGCGAACCGATCCCCTGCGAGCGTCGCTGAGGATCGACGAGAAAGAAGATTCGCCGTGCGGTCTGCACCTGCCACGACTGATCGTTGCTGATCTGGCCGGCGGGGCGCGCCTGATCGAAGATGGTGTGATTGAGCCGCATCACGGTCAGCAGCGCGGCCACCGTCGCGATCACCAGTGACGCGATGGCGAATCGTCCGGATACATTGGTCGTCGAGATCAGGCCACTCCCGCCGACATCGCCCGCCGACAGCAAGGACATGAGGGCCGCGAACGGCGACAGCGTTCGCAGATGCTCGCTCCAATCGGCCAGGTTGCCCTTCGTCCCCTGAAAAAAGTAGTGCGGGCCGAGCGACAGCACTCCCAATCCGAGCACCGCCGCGTAGGTCCACCGGACGGCCGCATCCGTCGAGTTGGCGTGACTGCTGATGAGCAGTCCCAAGGTCAAATACTGAATGGCCACCAGCGCGAGCAGCCCGTAAACGGCGCACAGCAGTTTGGCGGACAGGCCTCCCATCGCGTAACAGGCGCTGGCGGCCGGCAGACTCAGGGCGAGGATGATGCCCGCCAAAGCCATGACGGCCAGCAATTTTCCAAACAGCAATCGCCACGGTCCCAGCGGCGTGTTGAGCAACAAGGCCAGCGTCCCTTGTTGCTTCTCACGCACGATGTTCGTGGCCGGAAACACGGGCAGTAACAAGAGCAGTATTCCCAGCAGACCGAACGAGAAGAGCCGGAAGACCTGTTGAGCGCGCACGCCAGACAAGGCCACTCGCGCGTCGGTCGGCCAGCGCACGGCGACGAGCAGCGCGAAGAAGGCCACCAGTCCAATCTGGAGCAGCAGCATCCGTTGCTGGCGCAGTACCGTGATCAATTCGCGATGGACCAGCGCACTAAGCATTTGATGATTCACGCCTCGGGTAGTTTCGATGACAGAGTGTGATATTGAAGCCTGACGCGCAAGCGAAGGGATATCGTGTCAGATCCTTCGCTTGCGCGTCAGGCTTCAATGGAACCGTGAATAATCCGCACTAAGCATTGGTTCGACCTCCCGCCACGGGCTTGGTTTCGCCGGATGGTTCCGTGGCCCGAGCGAACGTCATGAAGGCTTCTTCGAGATCCGTTTGCACCTCGCGAAACTGTGTCACGTGGATGCCCGCTTGAACGAGTCGAGCCAGCACGTCACCCAGTTCCGACTCCTGCTTCGCCGTGCGGAATCGAACCGTTGCCTCCTGAGCCACTTCCACGATGTCGGCGTCGGGTTCGACGATTTCGCGGATCGCCGCGGCGGCGGCGGACAATTGATCGGCCGAAACGAGGTGAGCTTCCATCGTGCGGCGCTGACTGACCTGTCGGCCGATTTCTTCGACCGTTCCGAAGGCGCGCATCTTTCCGTGAGTCAGGATCGCGATGCGGTCACAGATGCGGGACAGCTCGGGCAGGATGTGGCTCGTGACCAGCAGCGTCTTGCCGAAGGAGGCGAGTCGGATCATCAGGTCGCGCATTTCAATGCGTGCCTGGGGATCGAGTCCATTCACGGGTTCGTCGAGGATCAGCACCTGCGGATCGTGCAGCAGCGTGCGAGCCAGTCCAACTCGTTGCTGCATGCCGTGGCTGAGGCTTACCACGTACTTGTCCCGCATGTAGCCGGTGCCGGTGATGTCCATGACTTCTTCGATCCGCTTCACGCGGTCGCGACGCCGGATGCCGAAGGCCGCTCCGAAGAAGTCGAGGTATTCGCGGACCCGCATGTTGTCGTAGGCCCCGAACGTGTCGGGCATGTAGCCGACCAGCCGCTTGATTTTGTGGGAGTCTCGGACGCAGTCGGCACCCGCGATCGTCGCCGTTCCCGAGGTCGGCCGGTTCAGCCCGACGAGAATCTTGATCGCCGTGGTCTTTCCGGCACCGTTCGG
>JAYUFF010000094.1:0-2738 GCA_043738825.1 Schlesneria sp. | reverse complement strand
GTGGCCGTGCGAGGACTTGAAGGCTGATTCCCAATCTCACGGCCACGTCGAAGCTCCGTGACCGTGGCACCCAATCCCCCAGTTTCAACAAGGGCGATGGCCCTGTTTTACCTGCCGATCCGATGCCTTCGTGCGACACCGGCAGGTAAAATACCTGCCCCACGTTTCAGGCGCGCGCCGATTGCAGGACTCGCAGCTCTTTCGGCAGCGGAAACGAGACGTGTTCTTCGCGGGTCGTGATCTCGTCCAGAGTCGCTTCGTACTCGCGAACCAGCCAGTCGATGCAGTCCTGCACGACATCCTCGGGCGCGCTGGCCCCGGCCGTGATCAAGACCGTCTCGACACCGAGGAACCATTCGGCGCGAAGCTCTTCCGCGCCGTCGATCAAGTAGGCCGGTTTGCCGAACGACTCGCCGATTTCTCGCAGGCGGCGGCTGTTGGAGCTGTTCTGACTCCCCAGCACGATGACCGCGTCGGCCCGTTGAGCCAGTTGTTTGACGGCATCCTGGCGGTTGGTCGTCGCGTAGCAGATGTCTTCCTTGGGAGGGCTTTCGATGCGCGGGTACTTCTGTTTCAGGGCCGCGATGACTCGATCCGCCTCATCCACACTGAGCGTCGTCTGCGTGAGGTATGCGATCCGGGCGTCAGCGGCAAACGTCAGGCTGGCGACTTCCTCGGGAGTTTCGACCAGCGTGATGCTGGCCGGAACCTCGCCCATCGTGCCGATGACTTCGTCGTGCCCCTCATGACCGATCAGAAGAATGTGGTAGCCGTCGCGCGCGTACTTGATCGCCTCCAGATGCACCTTGGTGACCAACGGGCAGGTGGCGTCAATCGTTTGCAGGCGGCGGGCCTTCGATTGGCTGCGAATCTCGGGTGAAACCCCGTGGGCCGAGTAGAGCAGGATCGACCCTTCGGGAACCTCGGCGATCGTGTTGACGAACGTCACACCCTGCCGCGTGAAGCGTTCGACGACGTATTTGTTGTGGACGATCTCGTGATAGACGTAGATGTTCGAGCCGAACATCCGAATGGTCTCGTCGAGACATTCGATCGCCATGTTGACGCCGGCACAAAAGCCACGCGGGTTCGCCAGAAGAATCTTCATCGCTGCGTGTACTCCATTCCGAAAAGGGGTTGTCCTGTGTGCGGGATTCTAGCAGCCGCAGCCACTCGACCGAGAGTCATCGGGATCTACACAACTCGTACTGGTCGGCAATTTCACCACCTCTGCGCTCAGCGCGGAGAAAAGACGGGCACGCGCCATTGTGTTCGCCTGATTGTGTTGATGCCAATGACCGAGCGTGAGTGACGACCTGGGGCCACGCCTCAACAGCAGCCGGGCGAACTGACACTGGCTCTGTTGAAGGTCTGGGTTGATTGCCAGTGGGACCGTCTGAACTGTAGCCTCTCGTCGCGATGCGGTTCGGACGCGGTTTTGTCTCTCCACAATCACCATGCCGGTTCTCTCTTGAAAGGACATGTTTCATGCTCACCTCACTTCCCCGTCGTGACTTTCTCAAATCCACTCTGGCCGCGTCGGCTGCGGTAGCCCTGCCGATACAACTCGCTCTGGCTGACGAGGCGAAGAAGCCGAAGCTGCGGATGGCGGTCAAGTACGGGATGATCCAGATTGAGGGTTCGATTGAGGACAAGTTCAATCTCATCAAGAAGCTCGGACTGCAAGGGGTCGAAGTGGATAGCCCCAGCGGGTTGAACAAGGCCGAGGCCAAGGCCGCCGCCGAGAAAACCGGGATCGTGATTCACGGAGTCATAGACAGCGTCCACTGGCGCGACACGCTCTCAAGCTCCGACGCCGACGTTCGAGCCAAAGGGCTGGCCGCTCTGAACGGGGCCATCGAGGACGCCGCGTTCTTCGGCTGCGACACCGTGCTGCTCGTCCCCGGCGTTGTGAAGGACGACGTCACCTTCGAGCAGTGCTACGAACGCTCGCAAGCCGAAATCAAAAAAGCTCTGCCGCTGGCCGAGAAACACAAAGTCAAAATCTGCATCGAAACCGTCTGGAACAATTTCATCACCAAGCCGGAGCACCTGATCTCGTTCGTGGACGACCTGAAAAGCCCGTGGGCCGGCGCGTACTTCGATTGCAGCAACATGCTCAAGTACGGCGTGTCGTCCGCCGAGTGGATTCGGAAGCTCGGCAAGCGTCTGGTGAAGTTCGACTTCAAAGGCTACAGCCACAAAAAAAGTTGGTGCAAAATCGGCGAGGGTGACGAAGACTGGCCCGAGGTTCTCAAGGCCCTCGGCGAAATCGGCTACGACGGCTGGGCCACCAGCGAAGTCGGCGGCGGCGACGAGAAAGAGTTGGCTGACATCACGGCTCGGATGAAAAAGGTGCTGGGGCTGGTGTGATCGGTGGTGGATGACGCCATGCAACATCGGATAAGACGCGCGGCAGAAATTGGTTTACCCACACCAACCCGCAGCGTGAGCGAGAGGCTCTGGCCGAATTCCCTCGCTCACGCTGCGGGTTGGTGTGGTCGGGCAGATCAGACGAAAGTGTGACAGACATGGATTTCGGACAGTTGATCAACGCCGTGCCGTTGTGGTTGTTGTTCGTACTCACGATGGCGGCCTCGTTGCTGGCGGTCGGGGCGGGAACGTGGCTGGCGATCATTTCGCTGCGTCACGAAGCGAAAGAGCCGGAGGCTCCGCTGGGATCGTTGGTCGGGGCCGTGCTCGGGCTGCTGGCGTTCATTCTGGCGTTCACGTTTGGG
>JAYUFF010000093.1:0-2742 GCA_043738825.1 Schlesneria sp. | reverse complement strand
CTCACCGACAGATCCTTCGCTGGCAGAGCGAACGACAGCTTGCCGCTCGGCACGGCAAGCAGCGGCAAAGTGAACGTCCCCGTCGTCCCCGACAACCGCGCGGGGATCGAGAACGCGAAGTCCACGACATGCAGACCGGGCGTCGAGACGGCCACCTTCAGACAGTCACCATTGGCGATCAGGGCCGCCGTCTTGCCATCGAGCTTCGCGTCGCGGGCCGCGACTTTGCCGAGCGGCAGCTCGACCAGAAGCTGTCCATCGACGTAGCTCCTGATGGCGAAGCGGGCCGTCACGCTGATCGACGATTCATCGGGAGTCTTCTCATTCGCAACGACCTTCGCCGAATAGAGGGCCTCGACAATTCCACCCGCCTGAGGCGCGGTGGCCTTGTTGAACGGCTTGTCGGGATACGCGAGCCGGTACAGTTCGACGAACTTGTCGAACGGTAGCAGAATTTTGTCGGCGGCGAGCGGATCGGTCCCCGCATCAAACGGCACGATGAGACTCGTCGGAGCCGGAACGGACGGAGCCGGTTGAGCCACCACCCCAGCGGGAGCATTCACCGCAGGCTGAACATTCGCCGCAGGTTGAGCGTTGGCCTGTTGTGGCCCTCCCTTCTGAGCCAACACCGCGCTGTTCATCGCCAAGATCGCGAACAGCATCAACCCGGTAACAGTCGGCGAGACGAGGCTCTCCTCTTCCTTCTCTTCTCTGACCTCTGACCTCTGACCTCTGACCTCTCTCCATCCACAGCAGCCCACGCAGCACGACTCCAAACAACCCACAATCCCCTTCGCCAGCCACAGCCCGCACGCGATCAGCACTCCGAAGAACACGCCATCGAGCACCACCTGCAAGGTCTGCGGCGCGAGGGGCAGCAGTGCGAGCGGGATCGTCAGGCCGAGGGCCGCCAGCGCCACCTTGTTCGCGCACGAAGTCTTGCGCAGGAACCAGCCGACGAGTGCGACGAGGGCCATCAGGAAGACTCGCAGATTCGTCCCCGCGTGCTCATCGACGTAACCGAGCTGCAATCCAATCCCGCCTCTTGACGGATCGGCCCCGGCATACCGGAACGATTTTTCCAGACTGCCACTCGGCGCGGCGAGATCAATCGCCAGCGACAACAGCCCGAGTTTGCTTTTGCCCCACGCCGCCGGCTGATTCGGATCAAGCTGAATACCCTCTCGAAACCCGTCTCCATCGACATCGCGATCACCCGGTTGCTTCGCCGGTGCGCGATTCGGCTGATTCTGAGCCAAGGCTGGATCAGCGGCTCTGTCGCGTATCGCTTTCCAGTTGTCGCCGTGCCGAACTGGTCCGTCGTCTTGAACGTTCACAGTCGCTGCGCGTTCGACATCGTTCAGTTGTTCAGAAAACGCCTCGTCTTTGTTGCCCTTAAGCCTGTCGGTTGCCTCGGCTCGGCGAGCGAACTTGGATTTCCAAACCATCATTTCCGCCGTGGGATCGTTCGGGCTTATTTTCTTCGCCCTCTTGGCCACGATCTCTGCATCGGCAAATCGCTTCTGCTTGACGAGTTCGTCGAACTCCGCGACCAACTTCGGCATCTCAGCGACTGGCGTATCCGACGGCTTGGCCCCCGCTGGTGGCATCATCACGGGAGCGGCTGCGGTCGCGGGAGCCATCGGCGGCATACTTTCTGAGGTCGCCTCCGCGTCCGAACGCGGCATTCCCGTAATGTCGCCAGCGGTATAACGACTTCGATCCTGCACACCTTCAGAGTAAGACTGAGCAGTCGGCGCAGACTTGGCATTGTCATAACGGAGCACGGACCCGCCGCGAGGTTGCCGTTGGGCGGGAAGCGTCAACGCGACAAGGATCGCTCCAATAATCACCACTGCCACAATGCTGCCCCAGCCGATACCCCAAACTCCCCGTCGTTGATAGGCCAGCAGGAAGAGGGCGATCACGCCGAGAGTCACCACGACCGCGAAGAGCTGCCAGCCGAGTTCGATCAGCGTCGGGACTTTGAAGCCCGCGTTGAGTTGTCCCAGCAGGCTGGTCTCATCCAGTTTCTGTTCCGGTTCGAGCGGGCCGGTACTGCTGACCAGCCGCGTCTCGGGCGGGTAGTGGACGGTCCAGTGCTGGTCGAGTACATCGACGGGCTGCGCCGTTCCCTGACCGGTCTGCACCGACAGCTCGGGCGGCGATTGCTCGATCGTTCCGAACTGAGTCAGCGCGGGGGTGGAGGAACGGTAGAAGAGTTTGAGTTCGCGCGTCGCACTTGATGAGTTGGAGTGGGTGAGAGGAACCAAATAAATGTCGCCCTGTCGTCTCACTTCGACCGGCTGGCCATCGACCAGCGTCGCCCACAACGAAACATCTTTCGGCAGCGTGACGCGCAGGCCCTGCACACCGACGGCCGTCAGTTGGAAGGTGGCCCGATGTTGCAGTTCGCCCGTCCGGCCGAGGACGCTCGTCACGTCGAGCCTCTGGCAGACGGCCGTCGGGACCGCGAGCTTGTCGAACCGCTCTTCGCTCAGCGTCAGCGAAGCTCCGGCCGAAACGGTGCGATAGACCGCGACGATCCGCTCTTTCGGCGAGTAGTAGACGGCGGGGAGATCGAGCGGATCGACCTCGACCAGCGCCGCGCCGTCGCTCCCCTTCGCCTCCATCGTCAGCCGCTGCTCGCCCCCCGCTTCGACGGCGAGGAACCCGTTCTGCCGCTCGGCTTCGACGAAGCGCGGTTGAGGGACCGCGAACGACGCGGCCGCCGCCTTCGGA
>JAYUFF010000092.1:0-7239 GCA_043738825.1 Schlesneria sp. | reverse complement strand
ACGCTGGCTCCTCGCGACGCGAGGAACTTCACGACTCCCAACCCGCCGCCAAACGAGCCGAGTCCCATGACGAGGACTCGCCGGCCTCGATAGTCTCGCAGCGGGTGGTCCGGGATCACGATGGCCTCGCGGTGACAAAGTGTCGGTCGATCAGAGCCGCTGCGTCGCGAAAGCTTCGCAAAACATGATCGGCGTGGCGAGCAAATTCTGGCAGTTCGCGCGGGGCGAACAACATCGTGCGAGTCCCGGCCCGCGAACCGGCTTCGAGATCGAAGACGTAGTCGCCACAGAACAAAACGTGAGCGGGTTGTATCTGCCAGACGCCGCAAATCGTCAGCAACCCGGTTGGATCGGGCTTGGGTGGAGCATCCTCGCGCGTGAGGGCCATTTCAAACTGAAGGCCCAGCCGATCCAGCACGATCTCTGTCGATTCGCGCGAGTTGCGAGTCAGCACCGCCCGACTGATCCCTCGTCGATCGAGCCACTCCAGAAAATCGCGGACTCCGTCATACAACGTGGCGCGAGCGGCTCCGGTCAGTTCGTGCTGATGCAGTACCTCCAACATTCGCTCCTTCTCGGAACCTGCCGGAATCTGATCGAGAGTCTCCAGAATTGGCATTCCGACGGGCAACCCCATGTCGCGACGAATGGCCTCGAAATCCAGGCCAGAATCGACGAGTGTGCCATCCAGATCGAAGATCATTCCGTGCAGAAGACGCCGGTCGGTGGTTGGTTCGCTGGTCAACGGTCGGCTCCCTCCCCGGTCGTGATGCGTGTGGCTTCAGGAGTCGGCAAGATGCCAGACCGAATTGACCGTCACCACGTCCGTGAATTCGCTGCTGCGATGGACGATGTTGATGCAACAGTTCGTCTGTCGAATCCGTCGCGCGAACCGCAGGTCGATCCCCAACAGGTGAGCCAGATAGGCCCGGTTGACCATGTTGTGTGCGACCACCAACACATTTTTTCCAGGGTGAGCCGCCAAGATCCCATCGATGGCCGGTGCCACGCGAGCCAGCAGATCCTGATAGGACTCTCCCTCCGGATGCGGCTCACTCGCGGGATCAGCGAGAAATCGTTCGCACTCCACCGGGTCGCGCTCTCGAATCTGATCCCACGAGAGTCCCTGCCACCTGCCGACGCGACACTCCTTCAGCGAGTCGATGGGAATGACGGGCAAGCCTCGTGGCTCCGCGCAGCGAGCCGCCGTCTGCAAGGCTCGGACCATCGGACTGGCATAGATCGCGGAGAACTCGACAGCCCCGAGAAACTCCGCCAACTGAGCCGCCTGCCGCTGGCCGGTGGCCGTCAGTGGTCCGTCGATCTCACACCCCTGCAACACAAACGGCCGACGTTCATTGGCATCGGTCGAGCCATGCCGGACGAGAAACAGCCGAGTCACCGTGGGGTCCGGTGGCAAGCAGAGCGGCAGATTGGGAGTCAGTCTCAAACGCAATTTCCCGTCGCAAAGGCAGTCTCAAAAAAGAGGGACCAATGGCACACGGCGCCGGCTTCAAACAGCAACGACCGCAGCGGGTGACTGCGGCCGTTGACCGAATCGAACTTGATCGGTTCGCGCTCAGGATCACGGTGACTAAGGGGCTGCGCAGAATCTATTTCCGAGAGTTCTGAAAGTAACCCGCAGCGTGAGCGAGGGCGGACGCTTGGAACGACGGCGATCTGAAATAGACCAGACCGTGGAGCGTCTGCCCTCGCTCACGCTGCGGGTGACTTGAAATTCGACGCCACTCTCGGAAGTAGAAAATGCACAGTCTCTAAGGCATGCTGCGTTTTGTTTTGGGAGTTCCCCCGGCGTCCGGTGGTGCATAAGCGCTTCCGGCACCACCCGCCTCGGCACCCTTCTTCTTCGGACTCTTCTTGCCGACAGCCTTCGGCATTACTGAAACGGTAGTCGGGTTCAACAGTTGGTCATACGCACTTCCCGAACTGACGCCCGAGTTAGCCCCCGCGTTCTTCAAGTTTTTGAATTCGTTTCGCTCATCATCGACCCGCTTTTTGAGAGTCCGTTCCCTGGCCTGCTCGGAAGCCGGGTCGAGTTCCTTCATTTCACCGAGGCCCGTCATGACGACGGCCTCGGGAAGCAATCCGAGTCTGGCGTTGGATCGGCCCCTCTCGGAGCGAAGTCCCAAATCGGGATGTTCTGCGGGCAGGATGTCGATGTCCCCGGAAGCATCGAGCAGGACATCGCCCGTCACGAACGGAACCTCCACATCCTCCTTGTACGAACCGACGGCCGCGTCGATGACGATGGACTTTTTCTTCTCCGAAATGAACTGTCCGACGGACAGGATCCTCAGCGTGTCGTGCAACATCGTCCCGAGCTTCGCATCCCACTCGAACATGGAGATGTTCGCGACTGCTTTACCGGCTCGGACCTTGTCGTCGCGCGACGGATCGCGTTCGACATCCTTGAGGAAGTAGTTCACGCTGGCGGGGACCACGGCCGGGTTGGAGATGTTGCTCCAATCCGTGTCACGTTCCGCCCCCAAAGCCAGTGTGGGATCGACAAGCTCGGCCGCCGCACGCTCGAAGTTCGGATTCTTAATCTTCAGTTTGACTCGATACCGATAGGCCAGGCCCGGCTGCACGTCGAAATCAAAATAGCGGAACAGCAACAGTCGGCCGTTGGCTGTCAGACGCTTTTTGATGTCGTCAGCACTCAATCCCCTGCCACCACCACCGCCTGCGTTCATGGGGGTTGCCATGCCCTTCATCATGCTATCCATGTTTTGCGATCCGGAGGGGCCGGCCATGATCTCCTGCCCCATTTGGCGAACATCGTTTTGGCCCGGTGATAGACCTCGCCGTCTGTTCTTCGGTTCCGAATCTCGCTTTTGCTTCTCGTACAACTCATTCACCTGCTCTTGCAGCTTGAGTTCGCGTTCCATCTCTTCCGGCTTCAGTTGGAAGTCGCGCACGTTGGGATGCGTGGCATGGTCGCCCCAATACTCCAACAACCGATGGGGAAGTGACATCGTGATGACGGAGTCGGTCACTCCCGTCTGAACGGGATCCAATTCAAAATCGGATGCCTCACGCAGGACATCGAGTGCAGACTCGATGTTCACCTCTTCCCATTTCGCGTCCTTCCAGGGGTCGGAGCCGGCCATGGCGACCTGTCGTTCGAGGACAAAATCGAGCAACTCGAACATCGCACTCGCTTCGGCCGACGTGACTTTGAGCGCATTCTGATACCGCTTCAGTTGTTGTTCCAACGGGAACACGGCCCTCACGGCGACATACCTCACGCCTCGGGCGACGATGTTCGATGACGAACCCCCTCCACCGGACATGACATCACCAGGCATTGCCCCGGCGGCATGGGCACCGGCAGCACCGCCCGTCATGGCCGTTGGTGGCCGCATCATGGCTCCTCCCGCAACGCCAGCCGGTGGCATTGTGCCAGGTGCAACCGGTACTCCACCCGCAGCCCCCGCCCCCGTCCGGCCGGCAGACCGAAAACCGGTCCCCGGTTCTTCAGGACTGGCTCCCGCAGCAGGCAAGCCAAGACCACCACCGCCTGTCGTCCCCGAACTCGTTGGCGAAATCGCAAGAATCGCCTGGCCCGCATGCGCGATTGCAAATTCGACCGGCAAATAATCTGGCTCACGAGCCAGTTCTTTCTGGCGGTAAAGCGGCTGAGTCAACGGGGTCAAAAATTCGTGTTTGAGCGGATCGAGCTTCACGAACAGTTGCCTGGCGCGATCATTGAAGTCCACGACCTTGAATGAGTCGATCTTTTCCTTGGGCCAAGGATTGCTGGTGGGTGAGGTGAAACGCTGCCGGGCCTCTTTCGCCTTCTTGTCCAAGTCTTCAGGCGATCCCGGATACCGAGACCAAGAAGTCCTCCCCAGTGCCAGCAGCACGACCATCACGATCAATGCCAAACCGAATTTCTCGCCGTGATCGACGAACAACGCCTTGAAGTTGATGCTCTTCAGTTTTTTCATGATCCGTATCCTTGGCTCGAAAACCGCGCTGCGACCTCGAACAAAATTCCAACAATCAACGAACGGCTGCCTCCGAAAAACGAAGGTCAGGGTGTGCCCGCCGGCTTGGTCACCGGCGTGGCTGGTGTGGCTTCGTCCTGCTTGGGAGCGGCCTCGGGAGTTGGCGTTGCGTTGCTGTCCGGAGAGGCTGGTTCCCCATCGGCAGGCACCGCCGACTTGGCATCGACTCCAACATCAGCGTCAGTGGAAGGTGCGGTTCCTTCAACCGGCGCTGCTTGTGGTGCGACCACTCCAGCCGCCACGGGCGTTGGCACAACTGGCTGGCTACCGGCGGGAGTCTCTTCCGCATCGACCTTATTGTAGAGCGTGATGATCCCACAGATGGTCACGCGAGCCATGTTCGGATCTTGCACGGCATTCATCAAGGCGGCAATCGCCGTCTGACCCTGTGGCGTTGTCACACCTCCACCACCACCCGCAGTGCCTTCCAACGAAAAACCGGAAGCGGCTGGTCCGCCAAATCCGGTGTCACCGGATGGGCTTGCCGGGCCACCACCAGCACCGAACGGTTCCGGAGTGGGCATGCCCAGGCCGGAACCGCCGCCCGCCCCTTTGCCATCGGTGTCGTCTTCGTGCAGTCGGACATATTGGACACGAACAATCTCGATCGGCCAGGCCGATTTGTCGCTGGACGACAGCTCCGAAATGAGATTGGGAATCTTGCGGTGGTCCATGATCAACGTCATGTAAAAACCACGGGTTCTAAACGGAAGAGCCTTGTCATCGTCAATGTACCGCCTGGCGCGAACTGCCGTACCGCCAAGGCCACCGGGCCCCGGCGGCATCGCTCCCATGGGGCCCGACTGGCCGCCGCCGCCACCATCATCGCCGAGTTCCTCCTTGGGATCAAAATCAACGGACACAGCGGTGGCAGCACCTCCGCCCCCCGTACCACCTGATCCAAATCCACCCATCATCCCTGTGGTGCCAGCGTTACCCGCCGGGCCACTGGTCGCCGCCCCCGAGGCAGCCGCGCGCTGCCCGGCTGGTTGACCGCCATGTAGTGTCAGCCGCTCGATCTGGTGAATACAGGCATCCAAACGAGTGCTGTTCGCGCCGCCGTTGACCTCGGCAATCAACTGCAAAATCCCCTCCAGCAGCCACAAATCTTCTTGGGCATCCCACATCTCGTCCGAGGATGGTGCCAAATTTCCCCATTGTTGACGGGGAAGTTTCGCCGCGCTGAAATCGACGATGCCAGACCCATCAATTCGATTGAACGGCTGAACACTTTCCCAGACGCGACGCCAGTCATTGTCGTAGTCGGTGCGGTAGTTCTCTCGACCCGAGACATCGATCGCGCCGCGATAGCCGTTCTTCCACGCAAACCCGGCCACCGTCTCGGGCCAAGTCATGCGTGCTCGCTGGCGTTCCCAGAGAATCCGCGATGCGGACTTCACGGCCAAATCTTGCTGCCCATTCACCGTCCCCAGACTCGCCGACCATTCGTCGTTGGGGATATCTCCGGTGCTAACATTTTTGACTTTATCTTCCGCAGCTTTGATCTCCGTGCGGCGAGTGGTGATCGTCGCTGCCATCGTACCGGTGGCCATCCACCACCCGGCGATGGTCATCAGAATTCCGATGCCCAACAGGATCCAGAACTTTTGCTTCAAGACGGGTTCCAAGCGTTCCATGATGATCGCTTTCAGTAAGGCACTTGATCCGAGCAATGATGAACAAACGAATTGAGAACACGCATAATCAGTTATTAAAGACGGATGCCGTCAACCGATGAGCAATGACCTAACCGCCAGGGGCAGGAGGCAGAGCGGCCGGTTGCGACCCGGCAGATGGAGCTGTCACAGAAGCTGATGGAGGTGCTGCTGGATTCACGGTATTTGCCGGAGCGTTGACAGCGGGAGCCGCTGCCGCCGCAATATCCTCACGAGCTTTTCCTACGGGCGTCGGTTTCCACACGAATTGAACGGTAAAGGTCGTTTGGCGAATCAGAATTGGTTGCCCCGGTCCCTTGTCTTCTTCCCCAATCACAGGACGCGCACCCACACCGGCTGGCCCTCCAGCCGCCGGATTGAAGGCACCGGGAGCGCCGCCAAATGGCAATGCCCCCTGGCGACCACCTCCGGCGCTTGGCTTTCCATTCGGATAAAACAAGACTTCCTTACGGTTGTCTGATGTCGTGATCGCTGCGTGAGAGATGCCGATGGCACGCACCGGCGTATCTGTTAGACCCGCATTCGTGCGAACTCCTTGTCTCACGAACGCACTTTGCAGATTGCCGAGCAGAGTATCCCTCACATAGTTCGCGCCCTGACCAAGCCCCCCCTGCTTTTCCTTGTCGTCGTGGTAATGAACACCTTGCAGAGTGAAGACGTAACCAGCCCCCGTCGGTCCTGACTTCTTGTCTTCCTCTGTCATGTAGGTCTTCACATATTCATTGATCGCAGCACTGTTGTACCAAGCAGCCAGATCGCTGTGCTTCTTGCAGGTGACGTTCCGGATCGAGATGCGGTTCATCTTCTTGATTTCAGTCTCATCGAGCTGTTTGCCAAGATCGCGCGGCAGGCATTCGTCGATCGCCTTGTAGACCTCCAACCAGTACTCACGGGTCTCGATAGTACCGACGAGCTTCTTTCCCGCCGTTTGCGAGGCACCGTTCTTGGCGACTTCTGCGGCATACTTGCCCTTCAAACTGGTGGCATCGGCATCGACCTTGGTGGCCTCTCCTTCGGCCGCGCCAAATCGAGCCTTGCTCACCGAATGCCACACCGAACCATAACCGGCAGCGGATGTCGCGAGGCCGATCAGCAATGTGGCCGCTGTCGCGACCGCCCACGGTTTCTTGCGGCGGATTTTCCGCTCCAGAGCAATCTCGGGAGGAAGCAGCGTCGTGCGGATCTCGGTCAGCTTGAGAGCCTGAATCGCCAAGCCATACGGCACGACAAACGTCAGCAGGTTGTCCTGAAACAGCGGTGCGTTCAGCACATGATCGCCCGCGAGGCCCTTGAAGGTGTCCACTCGCTCGACTTCATATTGCAGGTTCTGTTGCAGGAACTTCTGGAGACCCGCCAGTCGAAATCCGTTACCAACCCCGACCAGCCGACCGATTTTCGCGCTGCGATTGACGCTGGAGAAGAAGCCGATCGAACGTTGAATCTCGGCGACGTAATCGTTGAACACGGGACGCAGCGCCTGGAACACGGCGCGTGGATCGGGCGACTTCGTGGCGTTGCACTTGAGATGCTCG
>JAYUFF010000091.1:0-2751 GCA_043738825.1 Schlesneria sp. | reverse complement strand
CCGCCACGCGAGACCTCGGTTACAGCGTGCAGGTTTCGGTGCGCGAGGGTCTCGCGCGAACCGTGGCCTGGTACGTGGAACAGCATCACCAGTTGAATCAGAAACAAGGGGTCGGCCGGATCGTGCCGCTGGCTCCGGTTGAAGTTGGTCATTAGTCCAGATTATTCATTGGGCCGTCGCTGAGTTCGCAAGAACTCAGGTCGTGATGGTGAGTTGGGCTGAGTTCTTGCGAACTCAGCTACAGTCCAGATCGCCGGGCGACAAGCCAGAACTTTCCGAAAGCAGTTGCCGTGAAACGAGAACTTGAATTCCACGCCGATGCCCTGCCGGGTCACGTCAATCCGGACGACGAGGCCGAAGGGGCACCGATCAACTATCTGCAACTGGCCATTCGCTACAAGTGGCGACTGATGGCAGGAGCGATTGCGGGTTTGATTCTGGGTCACATCGCCTATCTGCGGTCGGGGCCGGAATACGACGCCTTTTCGCAGGTGTTGGTCTCGCGCAAGAGTCCGCCGCCGGTGCGGGCCGACGACCAGATTCTGACCAGCCAGCCCAAGCCCAGCGATCACATCCCGGTCATCACGAGTCCGGTGTTCATCGCGAAGGCGGTTCAACTCGGCTCACTCGACAAACTGCCGACCTTTGCGCGCGAGACGGACATCGTCGAGGCCGTCCAGGACGGATTGAAGGTCAAACGTGTGGCCGGCAACGACCGCTCGGTCCAGACGGTGCTGGAAATCCGGTTCTCCGGCCCCGAGGCCGCCGATGCCCGCCGGGTGGTCGATGCCATCATCGCGCAGTACGCCGCGCACCTGAAAGAGGCCAGCCTGGAAGAATCGACCGAAGTGCAGGCCAAAGCCAACAAGACGACCGAGGACATGTTCGACAAACTGCACCAGGCGGAGGCGGCTCATCGCGCCTTCCTCCTGACCGTGCCCGAGGAATACCGTGCGGCGCTCGGTCCGAAATCGGCGACCGCTCAAACCTCGAACATCGCTCCCGAAGACGTGATTCACACGCTCGGTGAGGAGCGCAATCGCAATCGCGTGCGACTGGCGGAACTGTCGTCGCGGCAAAAGGCGATTCGCAATGCGCAGGCCGCCGGGGACTCGCAGGAGGCGCTCGAACTGCAAGTCCGCCGGTTCCTCAGCCTGGATGGTCGCAACGGCGACGACGGGGATCGACCAACCCAGATCAACGTCTATCAGTCGCAGCTCCTGCCGCTCATCATCAAGGAGCGCGAGCTGTCGCAGCAGGTCGGGCGTGACCATCCCGATCTGGTGGGAGTCCGCCGCAGCATCGACACGATTCTGCAAACCTACGCCAAGCTCGGGCTGAAGTTTCCCGAGGGGATCGAAGCCCAGCGGTTTGCCGCCGCGCGGGGAGTGCAGACCGACTTCGTCGCCCTCTATCTCGACTCGCTCCGCCATCAGACCGACGAACACCAACTGAAGGACCGCGAGCTGGCGGACCTGATTCAAGAGGAGGGCGTTCGTGGCAAAGAGTTCTCCGGCTACCAGACCACCGATCAGAATTTGCGTGCAGAAATCCTGCTGCTCCAGCAGTCGTGGCAGAAACAACTCGAACGCGAGAACGGCGTGGCGATCGAGAAAGACACGAACGGATTCCGGATGAAGGTGCTCGCGCCGGTCAGGCATGAACTGGTGATCAAGAAGCTGATGAAGTTCTTGGGGGGGGGAGCGAGCTTCGTGCTGCTGCTCGTCGGACTGGCGTGCCTGATTCAGGAACTGAAGGACAGCCGACTGAAGAGTGTTCGCGACGTGCGCCTCTCGCTGCGTCAGCCGTTGCTCGGCAGCGTGGCCGAGTTCAACGAGCCGGTTGACCGAGCCGATCCGTTGTCCAAGTTGCCTCATCCGGCACTCCGCTACCTGCACGCACCGAACTCGGTGGAGGCCGAAAACTATCGCTCGATCCGCACATCGCTATTGGTCACCGCCGAGAGCCGCCATGCCAAGTGTGTGCTCGTCAGCAGCCCGGAACCGGGCGACGGCAAGACGACACTGGTGTCGAACCTCGCCATCGCATTGGCTCAATCGGGCAAGCGCGTGCTGCTGGTCGATGCCGACCTGCGCCGGCCGACGATTCACAAACTGTTCCGCGTGTCGCAGGAGATCGGCTTGTCCGAGGTGTTGACGGGCGAGATCGACTTCCTGAATGCGGTGCGGTCCACAACTGTCGAGCGGCTCAGTCTGCTGACGGCCGGAGAGTCGCCGGCCAATCCGGCGGAGCTGCTCTCGTCACCGCGCATGGCTCAACTGCTGAAAGACGCGAAGCACGAGTTCGACTTCGTGTTCGTCGATGCTCCGCCGCTGCTGGCCGTCAGCGATCCGTGCATCCTGGCGCGACACGTCGATGGCATGGTGTTGGTGGTCCGCATTGGCAAGAACACCCGCGCGTCGGCCGCGCGCGTCCGCGAACTGATCCACAACCAAGGGATCGCCGTGCTGGGAACCGTCGCGAACGGTGTCGTCCCCGGCCAGGATCGAGGCTACAGCTATTACGGCGAATACGTTTCCAGCGGCCCGCACATGCTGAACGGTGTTCACCACGAGGCTCAAGAACCGGTGGGCGTGTGAGGGGACGGGTTCTCAAATTCCTCCGCGCGGCCAAGAATTAACGCCCCGCGTTTAGTTCTACTGTGACGGATTGATCCGAAGAGTCAGTGCAAAGTGAGAAGTGATCAGTGCAAAGTGCAAAATGAACGGCCTCCCGATCCGTTGTCGTGCT
>JAYUFF010000090.1:0-7270 GCA_043738825.1 Schlesneria sp. | reverse complement strand
GACGTGGCCGTGAGAGTGGGAAACAACCTTCACTTCCTCGCACGGCCACGTCGAAGCTCCGTGACCGTGGCACCCCATTTGAAACAGGCGATTGCCCTGGCCAGCCACGGCCACTGCTGGCGGGAGACGGCTGACGCAGTTAGCTTGTTCGCTGACAGGTTCGACCTTCCGGTTGCTTCTTCCGCCTGCGGACACTTTTCACGATGAATCGTCTTCTCGTTGCTTCGCTCGGCGTGCTACTCCTCGTTGCGTCCGACAACTGTTCGTTGCTCGCCGACGAGGCGCGGGTCGAGTTCAACCGCGAC
This sequence comes from Schlesneria sp., assembly GCA_043738825.1. Classification (GTDB taxonomy): domain Bacteria; phylum Planctomycetota; class Planctomycetia; order Planctomycetales; family Planctomycetaceae; genus Schlesneria. The sequence continues at coordinate 6,965 of JAYUFF010000090.1, read as the reverse complement.
ATCCGGCCGATCCTCTCGGACAACTGCTTTGCCTGTCATGGCCCGGATGAGAAGACACGGCAGGCGGGGTTGAGACTCGATATTGCCGAGCACGCCAAAACGAAGCTGGCTTCGGGGAGCATCGCCCTCGTGCCGGGAAAGCTGGGTGAGAGTGAGTTGGCTCGACGCATCGGGACCGTTGATCCGAACCAGCAGATGCCTCCCTCCGACAGCGGCAAGAAGTTGACGGCTCGGCAGATCGAGCTGCTCAAGCGCTGGATCGAACAGGGAGCCGAGTTCCAGCCGCACTGGTCGTTCGTCACGCCGAAGCGGCCCGCAATTCCGCAGGTTGCTCAAGTAGGGTGGGACAAGGCCGCATCGGCCGCCGGCCCACCAGCGAAAGTCCTCTCTCCCACGGATGGTGGGCCGGCGCTCGCAAAGCCGAGCTTGTCCCACCCTACACGGTCTGGCATCCCGTCGGCGGAGCGACGGGACTACGGTACGTGGCCCCTCAACCCCATCGACAACTTCGTTCTCGACCGACTCCAGCGCGAGGGCCTCGCTCCGTCACAAGCGGCTGACAAAGAGCGGCTCGTTCGCCGAGTCACACTCGACCTGACCGGCGTCCCACCAACGCTGGGCGAAGTGGACGAGTTCCTCGCCGATGCGTCGGCCGATGCTTACGAAAAGCTCGTCGATCGGCTGCTGGCGTCGCCGCGCTATGGCGAGCGGATGACGCTCGACTGGCTCGATGCGGCGCGCTACGCCGACACGCACGGCTTCAACAACGACACGACGCGCACCATGTGGCGGTGGCGAGACTGGACGATCAACGCCTTCAACAGCGGGATGCCATTCGATCAGTTTGTCACCGAGCAACTCGCGGGCGACCTGTTGCCGAACCCGACGCTCGACCAGCGACTTGCGACCGGCTTCAACCGCAATCACGTCATCAATTCCGAGGGCGGCATCATCCCCGAGGAGTACCGTGTCGAATACGTCGCCGACCGAGTTCACACGACCGCCACGATCCTGCTCGGTCTGTCGCTGGGCTGCGCCCGCTGTCACGATCACAAGTTCGACCCGCTCACGCAGCGCGAGTACTACCAGTTCTTCGCCTTCTTCAACCAACTCAACGAGCAGGGCGAGGCGGGCCGCGTCGGCAACGCCGAACCGACGATCAAAGCCCCCACGCGCGAGCAGAGAGACCGGCACGCGGCCTTCACGAAAGATCTCATCTGGCTCGACGACACGCTCCAAAAGCGAATCACTCGCGCGACCGAGACGATGCCCGAGTGGGAACCGAACCTGCGCGCAGCCGCCTCGTCGGGTGGAGTCGCTCCCGTTCCGTTCCTCCACTGGACGCTGAACGAGACGACGGGGAGTGAACTCACCGAGCAGCGCGATCCGACGCGCAAGGGCCAAGTCGTGGGCAAGGCCGAATGGACGGCGGGCAAGCTGGACGGAGCGCTCAAGTTCGACGGGAACACGCACGTCGAAGTGGGCGATCTCGCGAACTTCGATCGGACTGACAAGTTTTCGTACGGCGCGTGGGTCAACGTCGCGGACAAGGAGGCGGCGACGGTCCTCTCGCGCATGGATGACGCGACAGCCCATCGCGGCTACGACCTGCTGCTCGTCGGTGGCAAGCTGACGGCTCATCTCGTCTACCGCTGGCCGGACGAAGCGCTGCACGTTGTGTCGAAGGTCGAGGTTCCGGTCGGCAAGTGGACGCATGTCTTCGCGACCTACGACGGCTCATCCAAAGCCGAGGGCTTCAAGCTCTACATCGACGGCAAACGGAGCGATGTCGAGATCACGAACAACCTCCTCACCGCGTCGCCAAAGACCACGAAGCCGCTCCGCATCGGACGCCGCACCAACGGCGCACCGTTTCGCGGGCTGATCGATGAGGTCCGCCTCTACGATCGCGAACTGACGGCCGAGGAAGTGAGTGCCGTCTCCGAATCGGACAGCCTGCGCGACCTGCTGGCCATCTCGCCCGACAAGCGCACGGCAGAGCAGACACAAATCATCGTGAAGGCCCACCTCACCCGATCCGACGCCGACTATCAGCGTCTCGTGAAGGAGCGGGCCGACACTGACAAGCAGCGTTCCGATCTGGAAAAAGCGTTTCCCTCGGCGATGGTGATGCTCGAAATGCCCACCCCGCGCAAGACGTTTGTCCTCAAGCGAGGCCAGTACGACGCTCCGACCGACGAAGTCCAACCCGATGTCCCCGCCAGCCTGCCGCCGTTTCCGAAGGACGCGCCTCGCAACCGACTTGGCCTCGCCCAGTGGCTGCTCACTCCCGAACACCCGCTCACGAGTCGCGTCGCCGTGAACCGCGCCTGGACCACCTTCTTCGGCACGGGCCTGGTCGAGACCGTAGAAGACTTCGGCTCACAGGGGCAGTGGCCGAGTCATTTGGAGTTGATCGACTGGCTGGCGGTGGAGTTTGGCGAAGAGTCGAGAGTTGAGAGAGGAGAGACAAGAGCCAGAGCAGAAGGCGCGAGTCTGACTTCCTCTTCTGGCTCTCGACTCTCGTCTCTCAACTCTCGACTCCCCTGGGACACCAAACACCTCCACCGCCTGATCGTCACCTCGGCAACGTACCGGCAGTCGTCGCGTGTGACGAAGGAACTTCAAGAGCGTGACCCAACCAACAAGCTGCTCGCGCGCGGGCCGCGTTTCCGGTTGCAGGCTGAGACGATCCGAGACAACGCGCTGGCCGTGGCGGGCCTGCTCAGCGATCACTTCGGCGGGCCGAGCGTTTCGCCGTATCAGCCCGCCAACTTGTGGGACGACGTCGCCGTGGGAGCCGACTACGAGGGAACCGTCTACAAGCAGGACAAGGGGGAGGGCCTCTATCGCCGCAGCATGTATACGTTCTGGAAGCGGACCTGCCCGCCGCCGGGCTTGAACACGTTCGACGCTCCCGAACGAGAAGTCTGCACGTCGCGCCGATCGAGAACCAACACGCCGCTGCAGGCTCTCGTCCTGATGAACGACCCGACGTACCTCGAAGCGGCCCGCAAGCTGGCGGAACGCGCGATGACTGAGGGTGGCGAGACACCGACCACGCGCCTGACATTCGCCTTCCGTCTCGCTCTCTCGCGCAGCCCCTCTCCCGCGGAGATCGCCGTCCTGCTAAAGACACACCAACAACGACTGGCCAAGTACCAACAAGACCCCGCCGCCGCGAAGGCCCTCCTCTCGCACGGCGATTCCCCGCGCAACGAGTCCCTCAACGAACCCGACCTCGCCGCCTGGACCGCCGTGATGAGCCTGATCCTCAACCTCGATGAGGCGATCACGAAGGGATGATTCGACCAACTAGTCCGACGCGCGAACGGCACTAGCGCAAGGAAACAGCCACGCGCGACCATCACTAACAAAGGGAGATTCGAGAATGCCAACACAAAAGGCTGAGAAAGCAATTGTCGGCGCGTGTGGAGAACACTACGTGGCAGCATACCTTTCTAGGCATGAACTGGTTGTTGCGCTTCCGCGCGCTGGAGTCAAAGGCTCTGATTTATTTGTCGCCGACCCGGACTCAGGATTTCCGATTCGTATTCAAGCCAAGACGGCCAGAGATGCGACAGGGAGATACAAGCGTCGCGATATTTATTCGTGGGACACGACGTGCCCCTCGCAAAACTTCTGCAACGGCGCAACTTGGTATGCCTACGTGTCGCTCAAGGATTGGCCAACAACTGACGGCGCAGTCCCGGAGGTATTCTTTATTCCGTCAACAGACGTGCGGAAGCAGATGCTTGCGGATCAGTCAGCCGACACGGGTGACAAACCAGCATGGAGCCGGACGTTCTTTTGGATGTATGCCGATGACATCATTCAATACAAGGGAGCGGTAGGATTCGCGAAACTGAAAATCGCACTTAGCGGACCAGCACAAGGCTAGAACAGTAACGACCCGAAGCGGTGGATTTCTCGGCGACTTCCTTGCGCTAGTGCCATTCGCGCGTCGGGCTAGTTACAGAAGTGACCACGAACTGGAATCAATCATGCCGCCAAATCTCCAACAACAACTCACCCGCCGACACTTCTTTGACCGTTCCGCCACGGGACTCGGTGTCGCGGCATTGGCTTCGTTGTTGGCGCGCGAGACAGAGGCGGGGCAGACCGCGGCGCTGTCGCATGCGGTCGCGAAGGCCAAGCGGGTGATCTGGCTGTTTCAGTCGGGGGCGCCTTCACAAATCGACCTGTTCGACTACAAGCCGCGTCTGGCCGAGTTCCACAAGCAGGAATTGCCCGACTCGATTCGGATGGGGCAGCGGCTGACGGGGATGACCTCGGGACAGAAGAACTTTCCCGTCGCGGCGTCGAAGTACAAGTTTGCTCAGCACGGCGAGTGCGGCATGTGGCTGAGTGAGATGCTGCCTCACACCGCCAAGATCGCCGACGAGATGTGTCTGATCCGGTCGATGCACACCGAGGCGATCAATCACGACCCGGCCATCACGTTCATTCAGACCGGCAGCCAGCAGCCGGGTCGGCCGAGCTTTGGGTCGTGGGTCGATTACGGTCTCGGCACGATGAACGAGGATCTGCCAGCGTTTGTTGTGATGATCTCGAAGGGATCGGTGAAGGGGCAGGGATTACTCGCGCGTCTGTGGGGCAGCGGCTTCCTGCCGTCGCAGCATCAGGGGGTGAAGCTGCGCGGCGTCGGAGACCCCGTCCTCTATCTGACCGATCCGGCGGGGATCGACCGCGCGGGACGACGCGAGATGCTGGATGGGCTCGCTCAACTGAACGAACTGCAACTCGCCGAGGTCGGCGATCCCGAGATCACCGCGCGGATCGCTCAGTACGAGTTGGCGTTTCGGATGCAGACCTCGGTCCCCGAACTGATGGACCTATCGGGCGAGTCGGCGCACACGTTCGAGATGTACGGCGAGGACTCGAAGAAGCCCGGTACGTTCGCGGCGAATTGTTTGCTTGCGAGGCGGCTCGTCGAGCGGGGCGTGCGGTTCATCCAGCTCTATCACCGCGACTGGGATCATCACGGCGATCTGCCCAATCGGATGGTGGCGCAGTGCCGGGAGACCGATCAGGGATCGGCGGCCCTCGTGATGGACCTCAGGCAGCGCGGGTTGCTCGACGACACGCTCGTCGTCTGGGGGGGCGAGTTCGGTCGCACGGTCTATTGTCAGGGGGCGATCACCGACACCAGCTACGGCCGCGATCATCACCCGCGCTGCTTCTCACTTTGGATGGCGGGCGGCGGCATCAAGCCGGGCTTCGTGATCGGCGAGACCGACGATTACTCGTACAACATCACTCGCGACCCGATCCACGTCCACGATTTGCAGGCGACAATCCTGCATCAACTCGGCATCGACCACCTGAAGCTGACCTATCGCTATCAAGGCCGCGACTTCCGCCTGACCGATGTGCATGGCCGGGTCGTCAACGAGGTGCTGGCATGAAATGTTTAGCCGCAACGCCATCGGCGTGCGCGCGATCAAAAAGTTGCCTACATCCGCGCGCACGCCGTTGGCGTGGCGGCTAAACGTCTTCTGCCGATCGCGTCGCGAACAATCTCCCACCCAAGAGTGGACGCTGCGCCGGACGGTGTGGTACGTGTAGTCCCCCCGAACGAAGTCCCACACGCCGTCAACGTCATCACCGCTTGAAAGGCCGCTCCATGTCGAAGGCCCCCGCCCAGATCACGCTCCCCATGATGCGCGAGCACCTTTACAGTGCCGTCGTCAGCGATGCCCTCGACGGACTCGGCTTCAAACGGCAGTCACCTCGATTGCAGTTCCAGCCGTACACCGGCAACAGCCTGCTCGTGGGACGCTGCAAGACGACGCTGTGGGTTGATATGGCCCACGTCGATCCCAAGCCCTACGACCTGGAACTGAAGGCGGTCGATGCCTGCCAATCCGACGACGTGTTGATCGCGGCGGCGGGTGGCTCGATGAGGTCGGGCATCTGGGGCGAACTGCTCACGACGGCGGCGAAGAATCGCGGCTGTGTGGGAGCCGTCATCGACGGAGCCATCCGCGACGTGGCCAAGATCCGCGCGATGAGTTTCCCCGTCTACGCCCGCTCGACGTGCGTCTACGACAGCCTGAATCGGCAGCGAGTGGTCGATGCGGACGTACCCGTTGATATCGACGGCGTCACCTTCGCGCCGGGCTGCCTGGTCTTCGCGGACGAAGACGGCGTCGTCGTGGTCCCGCGTGAGGCCGAAGCGGACGCGATCCACCGCGCCTGGGAAAAGGTCCACGCCGAAAACGTCGTCCGCGACTCGATCCGAGCCGGCATGAAGGCGGTCGATGCGTTCGAGAAATACGGAGTCCTGTGAGTTTCGGTGCCAGTTGATGGCTCCCGCCGAAGAGGCATCAGACACACCACTGATTTCACGGATGACACAGATGAAGAGGGAGAAACAGATGAAGAGCGAGAAGATGAGTGCTCTTGATCTTCGCCTTATCTGTGTCATCCGTGAAATCTGTGACATCTGTGGCTCCGGGCTTACTCTTTGGTTGCGGCCGAAGACCACCTCGTCTTGCCCCGCTTTGGGAAATTGATTGACCACTGGCACGATGTCTCACCTTCTGAACGGAAGCCATGCGCATGAATCGTTTGATCTCATCGCTGTCTGTCGCGGCCACCATCGGTCTTGTCGTCGTCGCGCGATGTCTTGCCCAAAGTGATACGACACAAAAGCCCACGAACTTCAACGGGCCGCGGCCTCGTCTCACGACATCGCGCGTGGTGGGATCGCCCGAGCCGCCGTTGCCGTATCGGATCGAGAAGCGGTATCCCAAACTCAAGCTCACGCTTCCGATCGCCATCGTGCATCAACCCGGCAGCGACCGGTTGTTGACCATCACACAGGACGCGCCCGACTCGACGACCACGATCCGGCGGTTCGTCGATGCGCCCGAGGTCTCCGAAACGGAAGTGCTGCTCCCCGCCGATGGCCGCGTCGCCACCGACATCGTGTTCCATCC
>JAYUFF010000089.1:0-7276 GCA_043738825.1 Schlesneria sp. | reverse complement strand
CTTGCCGTTCTGACCGGCCCCGAAAACGGCGACGGCCCCGATGAGGACAAGCATGATGAACCCGAGCATCACGCTGTACTCGACAGCCGTGGTGCCCGTTTCATCCCGCCAAAGTCGCCTCAACGCTTGCATGGTCAGCCCCTCATCGTTGCAACCCCGCGATGGAAACTCCGCGCCGACCTCTATCGAGGGGCGCTGTCCGTCTACATCTTGAAACAAAACCTAGGTCGAGTTTGAGGTCGCGTCAAATTGCCTCAGCGAAGATTTTGGATTGCGTCCGGTCTCAACCGGAAAACGGGAGGGCGGCTCACCGTGGTCATCACCACGCCGCTTCGGCGTTCCCCTTGGCATCGACGATCCACGGCGTCCAGCAGAGGGCCAGCTTCACGATCGTGATGTCGGTCTTCTTCGGCGCAACGGCGACTTCTTCGAGGACCACGCTGTCGGGGGCGGCCCCTTCGATCAGCGAGTTGGCTTCCGCCTCGAACTGCGCGCTGAGGTCGTCGAGTCGCTGCTGGATCGCGCCGACGGTTTCCTCGGCCAGCGTGACATCCTGCTTGGCTCCCGACATCTTGCCCGCCGTGCGCATCGTAGCTGCCGCCTTGCTGATGTTGGTGGCGCTGGCCAGCTTTCGGCCGAAGACTGCGCCGAGGATCGATGTCCCCAGCGAGATCGCGGCCGATGTGGTCGCCTGGCTGGCCTGAGTCTTCTCTTTCTCGACCCGCTGGTACGCCTTGCGGAGTTGTTCCTGGAGCGTCGCCAGTTTCGGAGCGAACTTCGCGCGCAGCTTCTCGACTTGCAGATCGCGACTCTCCTTGACGCCATGAGTGATGCGGGTGCGGAAGTCTCCCTCAGTCTCGCCGGGTTTCGAGACCTCTTTCAACTCGGGGCACTTCCACAGCCGCAGCTTCTGCGTGCGGTAGAGGTGTTCCTTCAAAGCCGCCTGCAACTCGGTGAACGTCTTCGCGCGGTTCAGCTCCGACGGGAGCGAGGCAAACCCGCCGCCATCGTCGGCGTGATCGTCCTGCTCCGGCTCCGCATCGGTTGAGACGGTCGCGTCGTCCCAGATCGTGGGCGAGATGCCATCGACAGCCTTCAAGAAAATCGTGAAGTCGGACAGTTCATCGACCCCCGCGCTGGCCTGATTGAATCTCAGCCGCGCCGTGGCGAGCAGGCCCGGTCGATAGAGCAGCTTGGCTTTGCCGAGCAGCGAACCCTGGCGAACGACGAAGGTTTCATTGACGCCCGGTGGCAGCATCGGGTGCGCGCCGGCATCGGCCGCGCCGCCTCCGAGCGACGCAGTGGCCGGGCCTTCCGACGCGGGCAGCGACGCCTTCTTGTCGGCCATCAGAATTGAAATCTGATCGCGGCTGATCGGCCCGCGCAGGTAAGACAATGCCCAGCGAGACTGGAAGACAATCGGCTCGTCCTCGTGGACGTTGTTCATCAGGAAGACTCGGTTGCCGAGTCCCGCGAGGATGCGTTCCATCTTCCCGCGATCGAACGAAGCCCCCGCCGCTGTCGAGGCTCCCTCCAACCCTTCGAGGACTCGCGCCTTGTCCCGTTCGGTTTGCAGGCGACCGAGGAACCACGTCCCCGCGTTCGACAGGCCCTTGTAATCGAGATCGACCGGGTTCTGCGTGGCGAGGACCACTCCAAGGCCGAACGCGCGGGCCTGCTTGAGCAGCGTCAGCATCGGTATTTTTGAGGGCGGGTTGGCGGTCGGCGGGAAGTAACCGAAGACCTCGTCCATGTAGAGGAGTGCCCGCAAACTCGACGTGCCGCTTTGATTGCGCATCCACGCGACCATCTCGTTCAGCAGGATCGTCACGAAAAACATTCGCTCGCTGTCGGTCAGGTGGGCGATCGAGATGATCGTCAGTCGCGGCTTCCCTTCCGGCGTGTAGAGCAGCCGCTGAATGTCGAGCGATTCGCCCTCCATCCACGCCGCGAAGCCGGGCGAGGCGATCAGGTTGTTCAGGCTCATCGCGAACGCGAACCGCTCCTTCGACGGATAGAAGCTCTCGACATCCATGAAGCCGACCTTGTCGAAGTTCGGTTTCTGGATGAGCCGGATCAGCGTGCCGAGATCGACATCTTTCCCGTCGCGCCACGAGCGATCGAGGATCGTCGCGAGCAGGATGTGTTCCTTGCTCTGCATCGGATCGGCGTCGATGCCGAGCAACGCCAGCAGCCCGGACGCTGCGGCTGATACACGCTCGCGCATGGCTTCGGTGTTGCGCAGCGTCGCCTCGCCGGGAACGTTGAACGACTTGAGAACCGTCAGCGGCAGCCCGGCATTGCTCGCCGGGGTGTAGATCGAAATATCGACGGAGTCGCGGAACTTGGCGATCCGCTCGGGCGGCTGGCCCCATGCCGCGAGGCCCTCCTTCCAAACCTTCGCCATTTTCGCAGCGTAGTCGTCGGGAGTCAGCCCGGCCCGCGTCGCGTCCGCCGGATCGATCCACGGTTTGAAATCAGTCGGCTTCAGATTGGGAAACGTCAGCAGCAGGTTGCCCAGGTCTCCCTTGGGATCGATGCAGATCGCCGGGATGCCGTCGATCGCGGCCTCTTCGAGCAGCGACAGGCACAACCCCGTCTTGCCGCTCCCCGTCATGCCGACGCAGACCGCGTGCGTCGTCAAATCTTTGGAGTCGTAGAGGAGCAGATCATCCTCAATCGTCCGCGACTCCTGATTGAACCGCTTGCCAAGATAGAACACGCCGAGCTTTTCGTAGTCTTGCATCATGCACTCGCAGAAAAGGTGAGGACCGGAGGTGACGGGGAGTTTTATAGGCCAACGAATCGGCGGCGAAAAGTGAAGAGTCGGTGGCGTGGCATTCGAGCTATTGAAGATTGTTGAAGTGTCGATTCCGATTCTGGTTCATCGCAACACGATTCTGGTTCATCGCTTCAACGGAGTGATCCGCCGCTTTCAGCCCGAAGGGCGGCATACGGTAGCCCACGGCGTCAGCCGTGGGTTGGCATCGGTTTACATTGGCAAGCCCCGGAGGGGCGACATCTTCGAGCGGCGTATTTCAATGTTTATCCAGTTGGTCGCGTCGAGGCACCACGAATATGTCGCCCCTCCGGGGCTTTCACGTTCGATTACCACACCAACCCACGGCTGACGCCGTGGGCTACCGTAGCCGCCTCTTCGAGGCTGAAGTCAACGATCCGACAGAACCTCGCCGCGACAGCGTTCGGGGAAGATCGCGATCAGTTCGTGAGGCTGATCCGGCCCCCAGGCGGCGACGGCAGCTTTGACGATGCTCAAGTAAGTGGCTCGGTTGTCCCAATCAGGTTGAAACGGCAGGCCCTCGTGGATCAGCAGGATGCGGCGTGGGTGTTCGATCCACGCCAGATCGCGCAGGCATTCTTCGAGGGCATCCCAGTTCCAGCCGAAGTGACCGGGGAAGTCCAACCCGTGCGCGAAGACCGCAAGCAGGTCGCGCTTGTGCAGCAGGCCCGCCGGGATGCGAACGACTTGCGCGTTGGAGACATTGACGTCCGCGAGGTTCTGGACAAACTGGAAGCCGGGAGGAGTGGATGCAGTTGTCATGCTGAGGCGGAACTCTTGAGTAGAACGATTTTCAAACCAGCCCGACTCGCGAGCGAAGGCTGAACATTCTATGTCGGCGAACCCCTCGCTTGCGCGTCGGGCTGGTTTTGAAATCCACTCTGCGCCAACTCACTTGATCTTCTTGAACGTTTCGTAGTGGTCGGGCGTGTACCAGATGTCGCCTCCCTTGCCGACGATGACACGCTGCGGGCCGGGACCGTTGATCCCCTTCGTCTGGTGAACATACTCGGTGTAGTAACCGCTCGGCTTTTGCGGCAGGCGACGCTCGCGGTTGCCGAACGTCGAGCCGTCGTTGCGGTGAGTGTTTCGATCACCGCGCGCGATCCGGTCGAGCGTCGGTTGCAGGTCAATCGTCCCTTTGAAGACGACCTTGCCGAAGTCGCGAATCGTCTGGTTTTCCAGCTTCGCCGTCGTGGCGGGATTCGTCTTGTCGGAGTCGGCTTTCCTCGGATCGTTCGTCGGCTGCGTGGGCGACTTCGGACTGCTGCCGCGATCGGGCGCGGTGCGATCTGTGGTCGAGGTGCCCGGCCCCGCTCGCGTCTGCTGCGGCGAACGGTCGGTCGTCGTTGTCTTGGCGGGCGAGGTTGCTGTGGTGCGTGGACTCACGTCGCGCGAGGGAGTGTTGTCCCGCTCCGGCGTCACCTCGGCGAGGACCGGTTCGTCGCGGCCGCCGTCGTCGGGAGTTGTCTCGCGCGGGGAATTGGTCGTCGGTCCCTGCGCGAGATCGCGCGAGGCGTCGAACTCCCTGCCCGGTTGCTGCCGCGCGGGAGGATTGTGCTTTTGAGCGACTTCGTTCTTTGGGCGGTTCTGATACCAGGCCACTCCCAGAAAACCGAGCACGATCACAATGATCAGCCACGGCGGCAGCTTGAGGCCATTGGTCGGCGAGTTCGATGAAGGCGATGCGTGAGACATGCAGGATTCCCGAAGTGTTGCTTCATAACAAGCCCGACGCGCAAACGAGGGCTGAGTTTTCAATAATCGTGAAGCCCTCGCTTGCGCGTCGGGCTAGTGAATGGGCGTCGCGATTGTAGTGACCGTCACGGCAACTCCAAACCGTGCGCTGCGGGCTTTGCACGCGAGAACGGGCCACGTTACAAACGTGGCCCGACTGAACCCGCCTCGTGTGTGAAGCTTCTCGATGCCCCTGCGTGTTTCCAATCTGCGGCTCTCGGTCTCCGTCCCCGAGACAGAACTGCCGCGATTCCTCGCGCAGCGGTTGGGCGTTTCGGTCGAGACGCTGTCGCGGTGGCGGGTGCTGAAGAAGAGCCTCGACGCGCGATCCCCCTCCGATCTCAAGTTCGTCTACACGACGCTCGTTGACCTGCCGGACGAGGCTTTGCGATCCGAGGCCGTGCGACGGCAGATTCGGGACGACGTGCAACTGTTCGAGCCGCCCGCGTTCGACGATCCCGTGTTTGGCACTGCACCGCTGGAGCAACGACCGGTCGTGGTCGGCTCGGGACCGGCGGGGTTGCTGGCCGGGTACTACCTCGCGCTGAAGGGCTATCGTCCGCTGATCCTGGAGCGGGGACCGGCGGTCAAAGAGCGAGTCCCCGCCGTGCGCGACTTCGATCGCGGCGGCGCGTTCGACCGCGAGAACAACTATCTCTTCGGCGAAGGGGGCGCGGGCTGCTTCAGCGATGGCAAACTGACCTGCCGCATGGAAGGGCCGGATGTCGAGTGGGTGCTCGAACGGTTCGTCGAATGCGGCGGGCGAGCCTCCATCGTGTACGAGAACCGTCCGCATCTCGGCAGCAACAAACTGCCGCTGATCTGCCGCAACTTCCGCCGCCTGATCGAGAGCCTCGGTGGCGAGTACCGCTTCGGCTGCTGCATGGAAACTCTCGACGTGCGCGATGGCCGCGTGGTCGGCCTGCAAACGTCGAGCGGCTATCTCGCGACGAACCATGTCGTGCTGGGGATCGGCCACAGCGCGCGCGACACGTACCAGATGCTGTTCGATCTCGGAGTGCCGCTCGTCCAGAAGGCATTTCAACTCGGGCTGCGGATCGAGCAGCCGCAGGAGCAGATCAACCGCCACAAGTACGCGCGGCCCGAATACCTGACGCTGCTCGGCGCGGCCGACTACACGTTGAATGCGCGCGGTGAGAAAGATGTCTTCACGTTCTGCATGTGTGCGGGCGGGATCATCATCCCCAGCGTGAGCGAACCTGAAATGTTCTGCTCGAACGGCATGAGCAACTCGCGCCACGACACGCCGTTTGCCAACAGCGGCGTCGTCGTCACCCTGGAGACGAATGAGTTCGGCGATGCGCACCCGCTCGCCGGAATGCACATCCAGCAGAAGTACGAGGCCGAAGCGTTTCGGATCGGCAACGCGAACTATCTGTGCCCGATTCAGACGGCCGCCGATTTTGTCAAGGGCCGCACGCCCGATCCGACCTCGCGGCTGGAGTGCTCTTACGAACGAGGGACCAAGCCCGTCGCACTTGATCGCGTCCTACCACCGGTCATCGCGATGGCGATTCGTCGCAGCCTGCCGATCATGGATCAGAAGCTGCGCGGCGACTTCCTCAAGCACGCGATCCTCGTCGGTCCCGAAATGCGGGGCAGCTCGCCGATCCGTATCGACCGCGATCTGGTCTCGCGCCAGTGTCCGAACATCGCGGGCCTGTATCCCGTCGGTGAGGGCGCGGGCTACGCGGGAGGGATCGTCAGTGCGGCGGTCGATGGTTTGCGAAGTGCCCGCTCAATCGTGAGCCGGTTTGCGCCGCTGTCGCCAAAGTAGCCTTCATCGCTTGTCACTGCCGCTGGCTCGTCGTGACAACCCGCTGACGGCGTTGAAGCAGCGCGGCAGCACGCGATGCACCATCGTGTCATTGCAGCCGATCGCTTCGGCCAGCGACCGCGTGGACCACTGCGTGGCGTTGGCCGGTGTTTCTTGCGTGGTTCGGCGAATGATTTCGGCCTCGACCGCAGCCCGCCGCGTCGGCGTTCGACCGCCTCGCGGAGCATCCCGCTCGATTCCCGCCAGCCGCTCCGTGGCGAAGCGGTTTCGCCAAGTGCCCACGGTGCGGCGCGTACACTTCAGTTCCGCCGCAATCTCGTCGCTCAGCCGATCCACCGTCGCCGCGAGCACGATCTTCGCCCGCAACACGAGCCGCGCCGGAGTGCTCCGACCCCGCGACCATTTCGTCAGCGCGATTCGTGCTTCATCCGTCAACGTAATGACCTTCGCAACTCGCATTCGTCCGATCCTCCAAGGTTGGAGCATCAGACACCCGTCCGCCAATTCAGTTCCCGTGACTCTGAAGCACTACACTAGGTCAGGCTGTGCCTGACTTCTCATGGGACAAGACTCTAACTAACAACCTGTGAACAAAGGCCGTGGACGAGTCGATGGGCCAAATCACCAGGGCCATCGTCTTTTTCAAATTGGGGTGCCACGGTCACGGAGCTTCGACGTGCCCGTGCGAGGATGTGAAGTTGGATTCCCAGTAGCCGTTCACGGAATCAGGTCCTGGCCAAGGTCGGGGCGGGGAGTTGTTTGAGTTTGGCTTCGAGGGAGGATTGGAGAAACTGGAAGTAGTTGCGTTGTTGTTTTTGGCAGGTGGCGAGGGCGGTCCACATGCGTTCGTGGTAGCGCTGGCCGGCTTCGCCTCGCGTGCCTGGAGTGAGGAGGCGGTCGATCACGCACTGGCGGATTTGTTGTTCGTGGTGGTGGTTGGT
>JAYUFF010000088.1:0-7291 GCA_043738825.1 Schlesneria sp. | reverse complement strand
CCGGCTCGGTCAGGATGCGCAGGAAATCGGCTTTGGTGAGGTCGCTCAATTCGACGCGGATCGGGAAGCGGCCCTGCAACTCGGGCATCAGATCGGACGGTCGCGCCGAGTGAAACGCCCCGGCCGCGATGAACAGGATGTGATCGGTCTTGAGCGAGCCGTACCGCGTCTGCACGGTCGCCCCTTCGACGATGGGGAGCAGGTCGCGCTGGACGCCCTGCCGGCTGACATCGGCTCCGTGCTGGCCGTCCGAGGTCGTGCAGATCTTGTCGAGTTCATCGAGGAACACGATCCCGCTGTCCTCGGCCAGCCGCAGGGCTTCGTCGTGGATCGCGTCCTTGTCGAGCAGTTGCTCGATCTCCTGCTCCATCAGAATCACACGAGCCTCGCGCACCGTGACCTTGCGGTCCTTGTGCTGCCTCGGCATCAGCTTCTCGAACATCTGCTGGAAGTCGCCATCGAGTTGCTCCAACCCCATGTTCGACATGATTTGGACGGGCATGCGCCGCTGAGGCACGGTCAGTTCGACCTGTCGCTCGTCGAGCGAACCCGATCGCAGCATCTGCCGGAACTTTTCGCGAGTCCGCTCGTGCCGGGCCTCGGAGTCGTCGGAGTCGTCCTCTTCGCCCTCCTCCGACGACGCCATCACCGGCTCGTGCGGGATGAGCAGATCGAGCAATCGTTCCTCAACGTGCTTCTCGGCCTGTTGTTCGACCTCGCCGCGCTTCCGCTGCTTGACGAGGTTGATCGACGCATCGACCAGTTCGCGGATCATGCTCTCCACGTCGCGGCCGACGTACCCGACCTCAGTGAACCGCGTGGCCTCGACCTTCACGAATGGGGAGCCGATCAGTTGAGCCAGCCGCCGCGTGATCTCGGTCTTGCCGACACCCGTCGGCCCGATCATCAGGATATTTTTGGGCGTGATGTCGCGACGGACTTCGAGGGGTAGTTGCTGCCAGCGCCAGCGGTTTCTCAGCGCAATAGCCACCGCTCGCTTGGCCGCATCCTGGCCGACGATGTGCTTGTCGAGTTCCGCCACGATCTGGCGCGGGGTCATGTCGCGCATGGAAGCTCCTCCACCGTGATGTTGTCGTTCGTATAGACATCAATTTCGGAGGCGATCTTGAGCGACTCGCGCACGATCTCGGCGGCCGACAGCGACGAGTGCTTGATGAGCGCGCGAGCCGCCGCCAGCGCGTAGTGGCCTCCCGATCCAATGCCGAGCAGCCCGTCTGTGGGCGATACCACGTCGCCCTGTCCCGTGATGAGCAGACTGTGTTCGGCATCGACCACGATCATCATGGCTTCGAGCTTTCGCAGGACTCGATCAGTCCGCCAGTCTCGCGCCAACTCGGTCGCCGCGCGCGGCAGGTTGCCGGGAAAGTTCTTGGCTTTCGACTCGAAGCGTTCCAGCAGCGCAAACGCATCGGCCGTTGAACCGGCAAACCCGACGAGCATCTTCTTGTCGAGAATCCAGCGGACCTTGCGAGTGTCCGCCTTGAGAATGGCCGATCCATACGTGACCTGCCCGTCTCCACCGAGAGCCACCTGCCCCCGATGCCGGACCGCAAGAATCGTTGTCGAATGCGTCTCGACGCGGCCAATGCCGGAGGATGTGTGAGGTGTCGATTTCATGGGGGGCTGGCTCCACGGAAGCGTAGGGTGCGTGGAGTCCTCGGAACGCACCATGTGGCATCCTCGATTCGCCGGTGCGTTCCGAGGACTCCACGCACCCTACAAGGCTGACCCTGCGCGCTGGTTGGTCGCCGATCACGGCTTCAGCGCGCGGCCGATGTCCAGATAGATCACGAAGATCATCAGGCTGAGCAGGAACGCCATGCCGAGGTAGCTCGCGCCGATGACGATCTTCTCACTGGGACGACGGCGAGTGATGGCCTCCCACAGTAGGAAGACCATGTGGCCCCCATCCAACACCGGGATCGGCAGGAAGTTCAGCACGGCCAGATTGACGCTGAGGAAGGCGAGGAACATCAAGAACTGCGGCACGCTGTGTTTGACGATTTGAACCGCCGCATTCGCAATGCCGAGCGGTCCACTGAGGTTGCCCAGGGCGACTTGTCCGGTGCAGAGTCCGCGCAGCGTCAGGTAGATGCTGATCGCGGAATTGCGAGTGTAGTTGGTCGCCATGAACCAGACTTCACTCGGCGTTTTGGCATGCTGTTTGATTTCCTGCTGGTGCATTCTCAAGCCCTGGACGACGGGCAGCGGCCAGGTTGGATCGAGCTGTGGCGTCAATTCGACGACTCGCGTTTCCGTCCCCTCCGTCAGCGTCAGCCTGACCGTGCGTTGTGGCAATTGTTGCATCAGCCAGAATGCGAAGCTCCAGTTGTTGGACTTTTTCTCCGTGTCCATTTCGATGGTCAGTTCGCGGTTCGTCTCACCGTCAAGTTCCGTGATCTCCTTGGGGAGAACCAGTGTGATGCGATTCACTTTGGTGGTTGATCCCGGTTTGAAATTCGCGCGGGCCGCCGGGCTGTCGGGTTCTACGGCCAGCACGATCGGAATGGTATGAAAGGCCACACCGATCGAAGGGATCGACAGTGGATCGCCCTCCAACAGCGGCTGATCGGTCCAGCCGGGCAGGTTCTCGGGTTGAAGTTTGACGTTCACCTCCGTCTGCGGCCCGCCGGTCGATGGTCTTGTCACGGTGACACTCACTTCCTGACCGTGGAGTTTGGCGAACTCATTGGGAAGTTTCAGCGGATTGATTTCGGTGCCAACGATCCGGCCATTGATGCTCGCCAGCTTGTCCCCCTTCCGCAGACCGGCCTTCTCGGCGGCCGAGCCGTTCTGCACGGCCGTGATCGGCCCCGTATCCATCGACAGCCCAAGTGTGCGGAAGACGTTGTCGGTTACCGTGACGGTCTTCGATTTCGTCTTGTCTCCCCCGGCCCAGACCTCCAGCTTGAGCGGCCCCTCCGTTTGTGATGCGAGACGACTCGTCAACTCGGAGTAGGTCTTGACCGGTTCACCGCCGACCGCCGCGATGATGTCTCCGCGCTCGAAGGCCGGTTCAGCGCGGGCGGCCGGTGTCCCCGCGTAGACGAATGGGATCTTCCTCTTCGGATCGGTCAACACCTTCAGACTTATCAGTTGGGCGACGCCAATTTGTGGTGCCGCCTTGCCCGTGTCGGGCTGGACGGTCAAGGTGAAGGTCGATCGATCCTTGTGAGTGCCTTCAATCGTCAACGGGTGCGTCTGCACCGCCACGTTCAGCCGGACATCATCGAACGTTGTGATGACACGGTCGTTGATTTTCTCGATCGTGTCGTCCGACTTGAGGCCCGCGACCCAGGCCGGCATCCCCGGCCGCGATTCGCCGATGACGTTGGGAGGCAGATCGACACCGAGGGCGAACGCGCCCCCCACGAACATCACGGCCGTGATGATGTTCATCGTCACGCCCGCCGAGATGATGGCCATGCGCTGCCAGACATTCTTCGCGAGGTACGACCGAGGGTCTTCCGCGATCTCTTCGTTCGTCAGTTGGCTCGGGTCGGCATCGTCCTGGCCGAGCATCTTCACGTAGCCGCCGAACGGGATCAGCGACAGAGCGTATTCGGTCTCGCCCCACTTGCGGCTGAACAGCACCGGACCGAAGCCGATGCTGAACCGCTCGACATTCACGTTGCACCACTTGGCCACGGCGAAGTGACCCATCTCGTGAAAGAAGATCACGAAGCCCAGGCCGATCGCCGCCCACATGATCGAGCCGCCGGTTGAAACTATGCCGCTGAGCTTTTCCGCCCAGTTCGCCGCCGCCAATGTCAGATTCAGGATTTCCACCGCAGCATCTCCTCGCGAGCCGAGGCGTCCGCGTGGAGCAGATCGCTCAGCGTCGGACTCGGATCGTCATTATGGGCGTTCAAAATTTCCCGGCAGGCGCGCGGGATGTCCGTAAATTTCAGCGAACCTTCCAGGAACCGTTGGACGGCGACTTCATTCGCCGCGTTGAGCACCGCACCGCTCGAACCGCCTCGTCGCGCGACCTCGAACCCGAGCTGCAATGCCGGGAAGGCGTCGAGGTCCGGTGCGAAGAAGTCGAACTGGTGCGAGGCCGACCAATCCATCGTTGGACTGATCCCCGGCCACCGCTCGGGATAGGTGAGAGCATACTGGATCGGCAGCTTCATGTCCGGTGGAGAAAGCTGCGCGACGACCGATCCATCGACGAACTCCACCAGCGAATGGACGATCGACTGCGGATGCACGACCACCGAAATCTGATCCGCATCGAGACCGAACAACCAGCGAGCCTCAATGATTTCGAGGGCCTTGTTCATCATCGTCGCCGAATCGACGGTGATCTTCGGTCCCATCTGCCACGTCGGGTGAGCGAGCGCCCGCTCGACGGTCACATCCGTTTCGAGGCGACTCTTCGACCAACCGCGAAACGGCCCGCCACTGGCTGTCAGGATGATCCGCTTCACGTCCGAGCGGCGTCCCGCTTGCAGGCACTGAAAAATCGCGCTGTGTTCGCTGTCAACGGGGATCAGTTCCGCTCCCGTCTTCGCGGCGAGTTGCATCACCAGCGGCCCGGCGACGACGAGCGTCTCTTTGTTGGCGATGGCGACGCGCTTGCCACTCTCGACCGCCGCCCAAGCTCCACGCAGACCCGCCGCGCCGACGATGCCACAGACGACGGTGTCAACTTCGGGGTGAGCGGCCAGTCGTTCAATGGCCTCCGCGCCCACGAGCAACTCCGTCTCGCGCGGCCACTCTTGGGATGAGATCGCCGCGCGTTGCGAATCATCGGACAAGACCGCCCAGCGCGGTTGGAACTTCCGGCACTGCTCGGCCAGCAAGTCCGCACGCCGATGCGCGGTGAGGCCGACCAGTTCCAATCGCTCAGCGTTCGCGGCGATGACATCCAGACAACTGGTGCCGATCGAACCTGTCGAGCCGAGGACGGCGATCCGATTTCGAGACTGGTGTTCGACGGAGGCCAAGAAGAAACTCACTTGGGTCGCGACGGCTTGGAAGAACTGGCCACAACCGCGGACCATAGGTCTACTGTGACAGTTCGCATGATTGAGTTGAGTGCAAAGTGAGAAGTGCAAAGTACAAAGTGCAAAATCCAAGACACTCCTGTCCGTCGCAACGCCTGCCACGGCGACAGATCAGGATGTCGGTTCCCATTGGGAAGTGTGGTTGTCTCTCTTTCACTTTGCACTTCGTACTTTGTACTTCTCACTTTGCACGGAATCTTTCCAACCCAATCCATCGCAGGAGAGATAGGATCAAGAGACGCTCCCTCATCCGGGGCGGCATTGTAGGCCGGGCAATTTGGGGCAGCAAGACCGATCATGCGCCCTTCGCCCTGCCGAAATCAGTGGCTTGCTGTGCGAAGGTGAGACTCGCATAATTGCCGCCGGTCGCAATGAGGCAACCGAATGTCCAGGTCTGTGCAGGGTGGGTGGGCTTGCAGACTGTGATTCTCGACCAGCGGTAATCTGCGGACGGCGAGTGATGGGTTGAGAATCCGGCAAAGGATGATGCCGCAAGTTGGAAGCACCCACCGATATTTTCGGAGGGACGCGAAATGGCCAGCCTTGTTGTCATGGGGCCACCGGGGCTCAGGGCTAGGTATGTGTTGCCCGTGGCGCGCGGGTTGGTGATTGGGCGATCGGGATTCTGTGACATCGTGCTCAACAAACGATCCCTCTCCCGCGAACACGCGCGCGTCTACGAGCTGAACGGCCAGCACTTCATCACCGATCTGGGAAGCGTCAACGGCACGTTCGTCAACGGGCGACCGGTTCACGAGCCGACGCCACTCAAGGACGGCGACCGCATCAATCTGTACGACCTGCCGCTGACCTTTTGCCTGCACGACGATGCCGTACCGGCATCCAGCGGCGAACTGGCCACCACCAACGGCGAGCTGACCACCACCGGCAATTCTTTGGATTCGCACCCGGTTGTCGAGGCCTCGAGCGGAAGGCTGAAAGAGCGATTGAACAGCCTGCTGGAGATCGCTCACCGGCTGGGCAGTCATCTCGCCGTGGATGAGATTCTGCCGAAAGTTCTCGACGCCCTGTTCCAGGCGTTTCCGCAGGCCATCAAGGGTGAGATCGTGCTGCTCGACGAGAGCGGTGCGCTGATTCCGCGTGCCAGCAAGCACGGACGGGATGGGGACAGTGCCCTGCTGACCGCCGTGTCCATCAATGTTCCCCTGACAAAGCAGGTGATCGAGTCTGGCCAGGGACTGGTCGAACACCGCGGCGACGACCGCGGCACGTCCGCGCTGGAGGACCGCTTCTCGTCCACGCTGATCGTTCCGATCGTGGCACCGGGACGAAACGTGCTCGGAGTGATCGTGATCGAGACGGACGATCCCACCGAACAATTCGTGGACGACGATCTGCAACTCGTCGATGGTGTGGCCGTGATGACCGCCCAGGCCATCGGTTATGCCCGCGCCCACGAACTGATCCTCGAAAACGAACGACACAAGCAGCAGTTGGAGATGGCACGCGACATTCAGGTCCGCATGCTGCCGCGCACGCGGCCCGAAGTGGCCGGCTATGCGTTCGGCGACTACTACCGTTCAGCCCGCACGGTGGGCGGAGATTGGTACACCTACCGGGCCACCACAAACGGACGGCTGGTGATCGCGGTGGCGGACGCTTCCGGCAAGGGGCTGGCGGCCGCTTTGAAAATCGTCGATTTCGCGTCCGAGTTGCGTCACTGTCTCGAAACGATCGCGTCACTGAAGCTCGCCATGTCGCGGCTCAATCAGTTCGTATGTGAACTCGACGAGGGCTTCATCACGTTCTGCGTCGCCGTTCTCGATCCGTGCGAACATCGCCTGAGCATCGCCAACGCGGGACACCCCGCTCCGCTGCGGCGTCGCGCCGACGGCAACATCGAGGCGTTGGGAGCCGAACGATCCGGGATGCCGCTCGGACTGGACCAGCACGAGCAGTATCACCCCTTCTCAATCGAAGTGGCCCCCGGCGACGAGATCGTGCTGTACACAGACGGTGTCAACGAGGCGCTGAATCGAAAGAACGAACTGTTCGGCACCGCGAGGCTTTGCGAAGTCTTGGCGGCCCCCGCGCCGGATGTCGAGGGCAGAGTCCAAGCCATCGTGGATCGCGTCGAACTGTTCCGCAACGGCCGCAGCCCCAGCGACGACACCTGCATCGTGGCCGTCTCACGCCTCGTTGTCTGAGGATCTGAATGCGGCGAAAGAAAGCAGTGGGTCGAGTCTGCAAGGCCACCGTTCACCCCAACGGTTTGCGGTGGGCCTCGCAGACTCGAC
>JAYUFF010000087.1:0-7300 GCA_043738825.1 Schlesneria sp. | reverse complement strand
TTCGGCGTCGCGCTGGGAACGGTCTTGTTTCCGCTACTCACCGCACACGCTCAACGCGGTGAGACCGACAAGCTGCGCGCCGACCTCTCGCTGGGCGTCAGGCTGGTTCTGGCGATTGGCATCCCGGCGAGTGTCGGCTTGATGTTGGTGGCTCATCCGCTGGCGACGCTGTTCTTCCAATACGGCAAGTTCGACGCCGAGGCCGCTCGCCAAACGGGCGACATGATCGCGTGCTACGGCTCGGGCGTGTGGGCTTATTGTGGTCTGCTCATCTTGCAGCGAGGTTTCTATGCCGTCGGCGACCGTCTCACGCCGATGTACGTCGGACTGGGGGCGCTGCTGCTGAATGTCGTGCTGAACGTGAGCCTCATCTGGCCACTCGGTGGTCGAGGCTTGGCACTCTCGACAGCCTTGGTCGCCGCGATTCAATGCCTCGTCACCGCGTGGCTGCTGCAACGTCGAGTCGGTTCGCTGCGATGGTCCGAAATCGGAGTGACCTTCGCCAAAACGGCCATCGCTGCGGGAGCGATGGCCGTCGTGTGTTGGTCGTCGTTACAGGTCGCCTTGAATTACGAGAGCCTTGCTTCCAGAAGCATCAAGCTGGCACTTCCGCTGGCCGCCGGTTCGGCGACGTTTTTCATTGTGGCCTGGCTGCTGCGTCTGCGCGAACCGTGGCTGGTCATCTCACCAAACGGCCGCCTCAAAACCGTTGACGCCTCAACGTCCGACGTGCCGTCATGACGGCGGTCAGAACTCACCAATTACCTCACCACCCGCACGGGTTCCCAAGGCGCGCCAGACGTTGAGGTTGATGTTCTCGGAGATCGAACGAACCGAACCATCGACCAACAGCGACTGAACAATCCCCGTGTGAAAGCTGCGCGAGGTGATCGCGGCATAAGTCGGCGCGGTTGTCGAATCTCCCTCTTCGACCGAGGTGTAGTCCACGTCGTAAGTTTTTCCAGACTCGACATGGGCTACCTTCGCATTCGGACCAAACGTTGTCGTGAAACCATTCTGATGGACTCGACCTTCGACCCACTCGGTGTGACCGTTGTCGGCTTCAAAGTTACCCGACCAACCACCGACCACTTGCGGACTCGCAGGAGGCGTCGCCGTTGGGCTGCCGCCCGTCTTGACAATTGGCTGAAATGCCTTGACCTCGCTGAAGGCCAGTGACTGGCTGGTGCCATCCGTGAAGCTGAATGTCCCAATTCGGCTGTTGGGACCGAACGCGCCATCTCCCGGCTGGCCTGTGACAGGATTGAAGACCATCCATGTGCCAAAATTGGCCCCGTAGTTGATCGGGTACTGCTGGATTCCGTCTACAGTGCTGCCGCGATCATTGACTTCACTCGGGCACATGAACACGGGAACTCGGGTTCGGGCGACAGCGAGTTGAGTGCCGTAGGGCAGCGAAAAGTCGATCAGCCTCTGGAGATTGGCCTGATCCAAGTAAGGGAGGAGTCGAGCTTGCGGTCCCCACTGGCCAAAGTCGGCACCTGAAAGTGTCAGGCACAGCGCGGGAGGGAAGACGTTGTTGGTGTCGTGATAATTGTGCATGGCCAAGCCAAGCTGCTTGAGATTGTTCTTGCACTGGGTTTTGCGAGCCGCTTCTCGTGCCTGCTGGACGGCAGGCAACAACAGGGCGATCAAGATCGCGATGATGGCGATCACCACCAGCAGCTCAATGAGTGTGAAGCCGCATCGCCTGCGCGACTGAGTCCGACGAATTCGTTCCATTTCAGAACCTCCAGTCAAGGGGACAAACTTGGTTGCCGCTGCCGACAATCGGCAGAGCAACAGTCCGTTCGCATGGCTGGCTGTCAGGCTGGCGAGCATTACGGAAGGCAACTCGAACGAGATCGAATTGACATTGAGTCTCAATGTCGTGATTATTACCGCCAGTCAGGCCGCTCTGCAAGCCAACCGTGGCCACTATTTCGGACTGCCTCATAATCCCTGAGACATAAATAACTTGGAGCGATCTGTGTTCGCTGGAGGCCATCTGTGAACGATCTCGAATCCGTCAAACCGTTGCCAGCACAGCCAGTCAACGAGCTGGCATTGTCCTCGATTTTGCGTGAGATCGATTCGTCGAGCCTGCTCCAAGGGGGGAAGGAAATCTTGATCCATCATGGTGACGAGGTCTACCGTCTGAGACTGACCAAAAATGGCAAGTTGATCCTTCAAAAGTGACTTTGCTTGCGTGAGTCAATGTGTCCGTCTGGGCAAGCCGGGCCGTGTGCGGTATCGCGAGAGAATTCCGGTCAATCTCTGGTCGATCAGCCTCCGATGTAAGTCTTTGAGGCACAGCCCACCGGTGAGGAGGATGCGCAGGATGCGACCCTTGAAGGTGGTTCTTTTGCATTCCTTTGGCAGAGCAGCATTACCAAGGATGGCATTCGCGAGCCATGGCAATTCAGTTTGTAGGCTCCAAGTCACTTGATGACCGACGCAGACGCCGACTGGCCGTCAACGGAGATGGTGCGCCATCGGAGAACGCTCTGCCGGAAGAGGGGGCGAGCCGGGTCGAGTCTGAGCTGGTGATGTCGGCCGCCGCCGCCCCTTGGGTGCCTGTCTATGAATGGCGCATCTGGACGTATGGTGCGATGCTGGGACTGCTGTTGATCGCAGTCTCGTTTGCACTCGCGCAGCCGTCGGCGTTTCGACCAGAACTGGCACCGTTGACGAAGCATCTGCTGGAAGGTTCACGGCCCGTATTGGCGGCTGTGATCCAGACGTTGTTCTGGTTCTTGTGTGCTCAGTTGGCGATGCTCATTTCGTGGTATCGCGCTCAGTGCAAGCTCGACTTCAAAGGGAGATACCGTGTCTGGCCGTGGGCGGCTGCCTTTTGCGGGCTGGCTGCGCTCTGTTCGGCCACCAACGCTCATGTGTACTTCGGCGAGATCGTTTCGCAGAGCGGTTGGATTGCATGGCGAAGTGAAACCGTCGCGTGGCTGCTACCGGCGTGTGTGGCCGCCATTCCGTTGACCGTGCTGCTTGACCGCGATGTGCGGCGAGGACGCTCCACGGTTTACACGCTTCGGACGGCGTGGTTCCTCGGGCTGACATCCGCGATTTTGGAGCTGTTTGCTCCCGAACTCCAAGAGCAGTTCTGGTATCCCGCCGCTCGTTCAATCGTGCCGTTGTTCCTGGGTGCGACGCTGTTCCTCGGGTTGTGGTTGCATGCGCGAGTGGTGGCGTTCGTCTGCCCCGATCCACCGGACAGCGGTGAACCTGGAGCCGCGTCACAACTGCGCGGAGCAGGCCGATGGTGCGCTCAGTGGGCAGGCTGGTTGATGGGCCTCCTTTTCCGAAGACGAAGCCGTGTCGTGATGACCGAAGACGAGGCCGATGCCAAACCAAAACGACGCAGCCGGAAGACCGTCGATGCCGAAGACGACACCGCGCCCAAACGAAAGCGAAAGGCACCTGCCAAGCGAGTCTCAAAGCCGCGTATTCGCACGAAGGTGGGCGAAGCAGAAGAGGAAGAGACTGAAGACGATTCGTACTCCGACGAAGCGGACGAATCCTACGAAGTCGAGTCGTCGTCCCCAACGAATCACGAATGGGAAGACGACGAGTCGGAAGTCGATGCCCCTTCACCACCGGCTCGGCCAAGCCGAACGACCAACTCGAATCCACCAATTCCGAAAGTTCAGCCCAAGCCGCCCGCGACTCCGTCGTGGCAGGAACGGCCCGCTCAACCGAGTCGGCCATCTCAACCGCCAATGGCCACTGACGACGATTCCGAGGACGACGATCCCGAAGATGGCGACTCGTCGTATCGCATGGATGACGGTTTGACGGCCGATCAATTGCGAGGACTCAGCAAGCGGCAGAAGCGTGAGCTCCGGCAGAAGGTCAAAGATCAGCAACGCAACGTGAAGCGTTGAACTGCGCCGCGCGGTTTGCAGTCGTGGAACTGGCTGTTACACTCCCGCCACGATTCGCACTCGATCGGTCTTCTCTCTCTCTATTTGACACCTCCGCAACAGCCTGGAGCCGTTGGCATGACTCACGCTTGGCACGATGTGATTCCCGGTGAAAATCTTCCCAGCGAATTCACGACGGTGATTGAGATCCCGCGCGGTTCCAGCGTGAAGTACGAACTCGACAAAAAAACCGGCATGTTGCGACTGGATCGGATGCTGCACTCGGCAGTGTACTATCCCGCGAACTACGGCTTCATTCCGCAGACGTTGGCCGAAGACGACGACCCGCTCGACGTGCTCGTCCTGTGTCAGGAGCCGGTCGATCCCCTGACGCTGGTTGAGGCACGAGCCATCGGACTGATGACGATGGTCGATTGCGGCAAACGCGACCACAAGATCCTCGCCATCGCCACGAAAGACCCGGAGTTCAACTCGTTCACGGAGGCTGAAGAACTGCCGCCGCATCGGCTGGCGATGATTCGCCGTTTCTTTCAGGACTACAAAATGCTGGAAGGCAAGGCGGTCGAGGTCGATGAATTGACATCGGCCAAGACGGCCTTCCCGATCATTCTCGAAGCCTTGGAGAGATACAGCCTGCTCCGCCGGAAGGGCTTTCATTGAGGGAACTGCCAGTCGCCACCAAAGCGTTTGCAGTTCGCTGCCTCAATTTTGAAACTCTTCTCGTTGACTGAAGTTCCTTCAGAACGAGTACCAATTCTGCCGCGTCGTTCCCGGCCCGCTTTGACGACCGCATTGCATGAGGCTTTGACATGACGTGGCCCCCGACACTTCTCTTGATCTACTGCGTGTTGATTACACTGTCGTCGCTCTTGGGCGGATATTTGCCATCGCTCGTTAAATTGACTCACTCACGGATCCAGTTCCTCGTCAGTTTGATCGGCGGGTTGATGCTGGGAGTTGCCATCTTTCACCAGTTGCCTCACGCGGTGGAGGCGATGGCGGGAAATGGTCAGCATTCGGCGTATGCCCTCGACTGGTGCGCGGGCTGGTTGATGGGGGGCCTGCTGACCACGTTCTTCATGCTGCGAATGTTTCACTTCCACAATCACGAGCCGGTCGCCACGAACGACGATCGCGATCACCTCTGTGGACACGATCACGATCATGACCACGATCGGGATTGTCTGGCGAAACACGATCACGACCACGATGCCGGCCATCACCACAGCCACCATCCGGCCCAGGGTGCCAGTTGGATCGGCATCTTTCTCGGGTTGTCAATTCACACGATGATTGATGGTGGCGCTCTGGCCGCACACGTGAGTGCTGATGCGCTGCACGCAGGCAAGTCGGGGGCGTGGCTGCTGGGACTCGGGACGTTTCTCGCGGTCGTGCTGCACAAGCCGCTCGATTCGTTCCCGATCACGGCGCTGATGGCGGTGGGCGGATGGTCTGCGCGAGCGAGGAATCTCGCCAATTTCGGCTATGGCTTGATCTGCCCACTCGGTGCGGCAGCGTTCTATTTGGGCATTCAGCAATTCGGTTCGTCTCACGATGTGATTCTGGCGGCCGCGCTGGCGTTCTCGGCCGGAGTCTTTCTGTGCATCTCACTGAGCGACCTGTTGCCCGAGGTGCAGTTTCACTCGCACGATCGCCTGAGACTCTCACTTGCACTCCTGCTGGGCGTATTGCTGGCGTTTCTCATTGGGTGGCTGGAACCAGCACACACGCACGGCCAGGGGGGCGGAGCGGCTCATCAAGGTGAAGCACACACACACGGTCATGGTCACGACCATTGACCCGTTGATTACCGTGCGATTGCTTCCTCGCAACTGAGATTTGACAAACGTCATGCTCGCCGGATAATTGGCCCCAGTTCTTCCGTGCATCCGAATCAAGGGCGGTCCTTCGCCGGAATAGTCAATCCAACCCTTGGGATGCACGGTGACGCCTCTGCGACGCGCTTGCTTTGCGGAGGCGTTTTGTTTGGCGGAGCGTGACGCCCGTCCGGCTCAGTCGTCATCGACGATCATCCGCAGGTAGCTCTCATACCGAGTTCGCGAGATCAGGTTGTCGTGCAGCGCGCGTCGAACGGCGCAGCCCTCTTCGCGCAGATGCAGGCAGTCGGGAAACTTGCAGTGCGGGATGAACGGCAGGAACTCCACAAAAAAGCCTTCGACTTCAACCGGCTGCACGTCCCACAGTTCGAGTTGCCGAATGCCGGGCGTATCGACGACCCAGCCGCCGGACTCCAACTCCCGAAGTTCGGCGTAGCGCGTGGTGTGTCGTCCCTTGTGAGTGACCTGACTCACGTCACCGATTCTCAGGGCAAGACCCGGTTGCAGTGCATTGAGCAGCGACGACTTGCCGACGCCGCTCTGCCCTGTGAAAACCGTCTGCTCTCCCTTCAGCCGCCGTCTGAGCGAGGCGAGTCCTCGCCCCGCGAGAACGCTCGTCGGCACGACCGTGTAACCGAGCCGAGCGTAGAGCCCGATCAGTGGCTGCAAATCGGCCAGGTCCACGAGGTCGCACTTGTTGAGCACGATCAACGCCCCGACTTCTCCTTTGGCGGCGCTGACGAGGAACCGGTCGATCAGTGCCGGCTTGAGCGGCGGGTCGCCCGCCGACACCACGATCGCGACCTGCGAGATGTTCGCCACCAGGATGTGCTGCTTGTATTGATGGCCTCGCGCCAGCACGCCCTGCCGCGGCTCGACCCGTTCAATCACACCCTGCCCGTCGTCGTTCGGCAGGAAGAGAACATGGTCTCCGGTGACGACGGCGTTCCGCGCGTCGCGAGCCACCGTGCGGACGACGCGCCGCACGGTGCATTCGTAATGGCGACCGGACTCAGGTTGATCGGCGTCCGCCTGCACAGTGCATTGCGTCGAGCCGATCGCGGCCAACACGCGGCCTCGGCGGCACGCGGCCTCATCCACGTCGAGGACGATCTGGTCGCCTTCCATCTTCGCCCCGGCGACCGTTCGCCGCCGTGTCAGCGCCCCCTTGCCCGAGACTCGCTGACCGCGATCCAGTCCATCGACATCGACTCCCTCGGACTGCACGGCGCGCGTGATGTCGTTCTGCCGCGCGGTGTTCCCTCGGTTCTTGCGAAAGGCGATGCGAAGTTTGCTCGGTTGTTTCTTGGCCACAAGGAATCCATCTGCTTCAATGAGAGGCGATCTGAAAACCCGGAAAGTAACCCGCCGCGTGAGCGAGGGCGTCGGGAAATCCGGCGTGGAATCGCCCTCGCTCACGCTGCGGGTTACTTTGGGAACTGCCTTTAGCAATCTCTAATCTGTTAGCAGCCTGTTGAAAATAGAAGCCTGAAGCGCGAGCGAAGGATTGTTGAGTCTAAATCGTCCGAGTTTTCGACATCCTTCGCTTGCGCTTCAGGCTTC
>JAYUFF010000086.1:0-2770 GCA_043738825.1 Schlesneria sp. | reverse complement strand
TCTTCGAGGACTTGGCCATCGTGATCGAACCGATGGCCGTGCGCGCCCACGATCTGCGCACGGGCCTCGTGCGGTGGCGTTGTGAGACGGGCGAGATTTCGGGGCGCGGCACGATTGTCGGAACGAAACTGCTGCAACCGCGACGAGCCGGCGGCGTGGCCGTCGTCGATTTGCGAGACGGTTCGCGCCGCGACAGCCTCGTCAATGCCGAGACCGTGCTGGGGACGCTGATCCCGTGTGGAGACGGCTGGATTTCGCAGACCGATCAGTCGCTCGTGAAGCTGCCGCTGCTGATGCAGGCAAGAGAAGAGGCACTCGCGAAGTGGACCACCAACCGCACCGACGAGACCGCCGCGCTGGACCTTGCGCGACTCGACCTGCAATCGGGCGAACCGGCTGCCGCGCGCAGCCGATTGCTCGACGTGGACACGCCGCGCGCGAAGGGATTGCGTCGCGAGACACTGCTCGCGCTGTTGCGATCTTCGTCGCCAGACACTCGCGCACCGGGTGGCACGCCCAGAGTCTTCGATGCTAACGGTGTCGAAGTCCGGCTTTTCAGAAAGCCGGACTTCTCTCCGGGGGATGTTCTCCCGGCAGGAAGTCCGGCTAACAAGGCTAAGCCGGACTTCAGTGTCGTGCCACCGGACCTCGAAGCGTTGTCCAACGAGTTGCTGTCGCTGTGTGAATCGAACGACGAACGACTCGTCGCCTTGCGAGCCATCGGAGAAGCGGCCTTCGCCGCGAACGATCCCGTCCGGGCGTTGACTGCGTTTTTGGAGGGGATCGACTTGCTCGATGCCAACACGACCAGCGCCCGCAAATCGGTGGGTGAGTGGCCGGCCGATGGCGTGTCGGCTCGTTCCGTGCGTCGAGACCGCGTGTTTGTGGGAGCCATCGAGCGCGTGCTGGCGGATGCCGCTCAACGGGTGCGCCGGGCTCCCGATGACGGTGCGGTCGATGAATTGCCGAAGCTGGAGCAGACACTGGCCGCACGGTTGGAGATGGCTCGAAAAAACACGGACCCGTTCGCGGTGCAGCGGCTCGTCGATCGAATGCTGCCGCTGGAGTGGGGTCGCAAGACGTTGCTGGCCGAAGCCAAGGCGGTGCAGTTCGCGCGGACACTCAAGAAGGCCGAGCTGGCCCTGTTGGCCGTCAGCACCTCGCGCGACGAACGCCTCGCGACGGAAGCGGCCCGCCAACTGGCCGAGTTGTTCGCGCGATCGGGTTGGCGCACTGAGGCCGATGCCATCAACCGCCGACTGCTGATCGAACATCCCGGCACAGTGCTCGATCGAGATCAGACCCGGCCCGAATCACCAGCGGCCGACTCGCAGGAGGCCGAACGTCGCGCGCGGCTGCTCGCGCCGCCCGTCGATCCGTGGCCGAACGTCATTCCGACGATGAGCCTCGAAACAAAGTTGCACGGTGAAGATGTGCATTTTGTCCCGGTTTCGGTCGAGGCCACGCCGGGCAGTCTGTTGGATCGACTCGACGTGTCCGTCGATCGACAGGCGCGGTTCGTGCGTTTCGCGGGCGAGGGCCATGCCGGGAAATGGACCGTCACGCTGCCCGGCTCGTCGCCGCCGCAGAGGTCAAGTTTCGCAATGCTTGACCAGTGCGAGGCGTGGGGTGTCGGAAGGCTGCTCGTGCTGAGACTCGGCTCCGAACTGTTCTGCATCTCACCGCTGGACGAGCGCGGGGAACCGCACGCGAAGTTGGAGTGGTTGCCGTTCGATATGGCAGACGTGACAAAAAGTCAGCACGTACTGGATAATTTTTCGACGCCGATCACCGAAAGCGTTCCCGCGCGAGTTGGCCTGCGGCACGAGAGCCTGCGGTTGGTGGACGGCTTCGGTCGCGTGATCGGTCGCGTCGGTCCCGTGCGACCCGATTATCTGTGCTATCAGTCACAGGCCCGGCTCGTGGCCATCGACACACAAACGGGCAAGCGTCTGTGGGAGCGGCTCGACATCCCGCCGCGCTGCGTGACGTTCGGCGACGAGGATCGAGTCTATCTGTGGCGCACGGCCGAGCGGTCGTTGCAGGTGCTGAGTGCGATTGACGGCCGCACTCTCGAAGATCGCCCGTGGAACGTGTCGTCCGATGACGTGTTGATGCAGCGCGACAGTCTGACGTGGCTGACGACAACCACCGGTCCCGGTCGCAAAAAATCATTCACACTGGTCGAGCTGCGCGAGGCGCGCGACGGTTCAATCCGCTGGTCGAGCCTCTTCGCGCTGAAGTCCGTTCCGTTCGTGCTCGACCGCGACACGCTCGGTGTTATCGAACCGAACGGTCTGCTCCATTTACTCGCCGCCGACTCGGGCCAGCCGTTGGGAGAGGCACTGACCGTCGAAGTGCCCGCGAAGCTCGAACGGATCGTCTGTCATCGCGATGCGTGGCGGTGGTACGTCGCGTTCTCGGGACCGGTCGAGCGGCAAGGCATGTTGCAAACGGAACAGGTTTGGGGCGGAAGACGATTGCCATTTCTGAACGGCTCGTGGTACGCGATCGATCGCGCCACCAAGTCCATCGCCTGGCATCGAACCCTGGACAACGAGCCGCTGTCGCTCGATGCCTCGCGCATGGCACCGGTCTTCATCCAGATGTGGCGGCAACCGAACCTCGACAACACCACGACAAAGGGAGGCGAGGGTTGCCTGCGTCTGATCGACAAACGAACGGGCCGCGAAGTGGCCTTCCGAAAAGAGGCGGCACTTCAGCCCTACTTCGTCCTGTACCCCAACGCCAACCGCGAGACGCTCGACAT
>JAYUFF010000085.1:0-2777 GCA_043738825.1 Schlesneria sp. | reverse complement strand
CCAACTCCATGATGCGGCGACCCATCGACGGCGTGGCGATGATCGCGGGAATCTTGAGGATGTCGAGCATCTTCGGCACCTGATCGAGCGACTTGAATTCGAGCGGCAGGCAGCGCGTGTTCATGCCGAGCTTGTCGAACGCGGCGTTGAGAATCTTCGACGTGGCCTGCTCCGCGATGTCGGACCCGGCGATGCCGATGAACCGCGTTTTGGGATCGACCTGCCGCCAGCGATAGATGTTGTCGAGTTCTCCCACGGTCGGCTGACCGGGGAACGCTTCCATTCCCTTTTCGAGAGCCGCGTAAATCCAGGGCGATCCGTACTTGCGACCCAAGAGCGAGAAGGTCAGTCCGCAACGGCCCAGCCCCAACCCGACGACGGGCAGCGCCCGCTTCTGACTCACCGAAGCCAGCAGCGGCCAGGCCGCTTCGAGCGTCTCGGTCGGCCACGTGAACTTGATGACATCCGCCTTGCAACGGACCGCCTCGTCAAAGGCTTCCTCGATATTGTTCAGCGGGCGAGTGAGGCTCGCGAAGCTGATCACCCGCTTCGTCTTGCCGAAAGGCAAGATTTTTTGAGCGGTGATCGGGTCCAGCTCGATGTAGGCCGGGCTGGCGACAATGGCCTGTCGCAACAGAGCCATGCGCTCGTCCTCGGTCCCCTCAAATTTTCCGCCCTCCTCTTGTTGACGGCAGGAGACGAGGATCGGCTTCTTCGAGCCTTCGAGCATCTCTTTGACATCCGGCTCCTTGTGGAGTCGGTCGAGGCAGACTTCGACGATGTCGGACTGATTGGCCGCGTTGTAGATATCGACCTTGGCCAGTTGACGCGATTCGGGCGTGACCGAGATGCAAATCATGAGACGCTCCAGAACAAGTGGATCGCGAGCTGAACGGACGCGAGAATGATCCAATCGAAATTGCTGTGCGGTTGATCCGCAGTGCGGCAACGATCATAAGCCAGACCCCAACCCGCCCGCCATCCAGCGCGAGCGAGTTGAAGCGCACTGGGGTCGGGCGTCACACTGACCCGAAGCGTGAGCGAGGGAGTCTGACCGCAGTTCCTCGCTCACGCTTCGGGTTAGTGTGGGTCACGACTCGCCGAGCGGGCGTCTCGATTGTAAATTTCCATGACACACGGTGGCCGCTCCACACGCGGCTTCCCGAAGAAAATGATCCGTTCCGTTTTCGCAGAGAGATCGCATCATGACAGGCTACACCGTTCATACCGGCTCGAATCAGAAGTTCACGTCAGGTTGGGACCAGATCTTTCAGGGAGTCGGCTCGACCAAGAAGTCGGCGTCGTCGAGCGGGGCGGGCAAGAAGAAAGTGGCCTCCCCACCGCAGGCCGCAGCCAAGAAAGGGACCGTGAAAAAGGCCGTCACCAAGAAAACGAAACGCAGCAAGTAGAGGCGGTTTCAAAAGTAACCCGCAGCGTGAGCGAGGGCGATCTCACGCTGAATCTCACGAAGCCCTCGCTCACGCTGCGGGTCACTTTCCGGGTTTTGAAACCACTTCTAGTGCTGCGTCACACCTAAGAATGGGGGTTGTTTCGTAGCCACGTTCGCCAGAACGTGGGCGAGACGCTGGATGGACCCCACGTTCTGGCGAGCGTGGCTACCCCAAGATCAAGCTGTGACAAAGCACGAGCCATCTGGCACCCTCACAGTCGAGCTACGCGCCGCGTGAGTCTATACTGCCGTCGAACGCCGTCACTCCGATGGCGTCGTGTCGAGCGAGTTCGCTGGCGAACCGCTTGGCCAGTTGTTCGACTCACTCTGGTTCGACGAGACCTCACCCATGCGCCATCTTCAGCTCCGACTATTGCCTCTCCTCACAATCGTTTTCAGTTTGCTGGCGACTCGTCCCGCCATGTCTCAAGAAAAGTATGAGGCTCGCGTCTTCGCCAACGACAAGGGTGAGAAGCTCAACTATCGCCTGATGCTGCCGACGGGCTACGACTTCAATGGCGAGACCAAGTACCCGCTGGTCCTGTTCCTGCACGGAGCCGGTGAACGCGGCAGCGACAACGCCAAGCAACTCGTTCACGGCGCGAAGGACTTCGCCAGCGAAACCAACCGCGCCAAGTACCCGTGCTTCGTCGTCATCCCGCAGTGCCCCGATGGCAAGAAGTGGGTCGAGATCGACTGGTCGCTCGACACGCACGAGCAACCCGCCGAAGAGTCCGTCTCATTGACGTTGACGCGCGAGGCGATCGCTTCGATGCAGAAGGTGCTTCGCGTGGACGAGAAACGACTGTACGTGACGGGTCTGTCGATGGGCGGCTACGGAACGTGGGACATGATCGCGCGCACGCCCGACGTGTTTGCCGCCGCTGCTCCCGTCTGTGGCGGCGCGGATGAGGCGACCGCCAGCCGCGTGACCAAGCTGCCAATTTGGGCCTTCCACGGCGACAAGGACACGGCCGTCAAGCCGGAACGCTCGCGACGCATGATCGCCGCCATCGAGAAGGCCGGAGGCAAGCCCAAGTACACCGAGTACCCCGGCGTCGGACACGACTCGTGGACGCAAACCTACGCCGATCCCAAGTTCATGGAATGGCTGTTCGCTCAGAAGAAGCCGTGAGCATCAACCCGGATTCTTCATGTCGGCACTGAAGCCTGAAGCGCAAGCGAAGGAGCGACTGGCGAGTTCCTTCGCTTGCGCTTCAGGCTTCAATGCGACAGCGAATTGCTCGCGCTCGGCGGCGCGATTACGATCCGCGACGAACTCGCTCCTTGTTTGGTTTCGTCTTCGGAGACTTCGCGATGCGCCGCT
>JAYUFF010000084.1:0-7341 GCA_043738825.1 Schlesneria sp. | reverse complement strand
CAGCCCGTACTACAAGCCGTTCAAAGCGGTCTCGCCCGAGATCGCTCCCGCCGACCGTGACCGCTTGCAGCGCGAGGCTCAAGCCGCGATCCGCGAACAGCTCGTCCCGGCCTATCGCAAATTCCTCGGCTTCTTCGAGCGGGAGTACTTCCCCGCCTGCCTGTCGCAAACCGGAGCGTCCCGTTTGCCGAACGGTCAGACGTTCTATGCGTTCCTCGCGCGGAAGCACACGACGACGACACTGACTCCGCAGCAGATCCACGACATCGGACTGGCCGAAGTCAAACGCATCCGCGCCGAGATGGAGCGAGTCAAAGATCAGGTCGGCTTCCAAGGCACATTGCCCGAGTTCTTCGAGCACCTGCGCACCGCGCCGCAGTACCGCTACACCGACGCCAACGATCTGCTGACGGCCTATCAGGCGTTCTCGAAGCGCGTCGATCCGCTGCTCCCGAAACTCTTCCGCAAGCTGCCGCGCATCCCCTACGGCGTCGAGGCCATTCCCGAACACATGGCTCCCGACACGACGACCGCCTACTACCGCCCTCCCGCCGCCGACGGCACGCGCGCCGGCACGTACTTCGTCAATCTCTACGAGCCACGAAAGCGGCCGAAGTACGAGATCGCCGCCCTCTCGCTGCACGAGGCGGTTCCCGGCCACCACCTGCAAATCGCGCTGGCCACCGAACTGGAGCACGTCCCCGAATTCCGCAAGCACGCCGGCTTCACGGCCTATGTCGAAGGCTGGGCCTTGTACGCCGAAAGCCTCGGCGACGAGATGGGCCTCTACGAAGACCCGTACTCCAAGATGGGCCAGCTTACCTACGAAATGTGGCGAGCGGTAAGGCTGGTCGTCGATACCGGCCTCCACTCAATGGAGTGGCCTCGCGACCGAGCGATCCAGTTCTTCAAAGACAACGCCCCGAAGGACGAGCACGACATCACGAACGAGATCGACCGCTACATCGCCTGGCCCGGCCAGGCCCTCGCCTACAAAATCGGCGAACTAAAAATCAAGGAACTCCGCGCGAAGGCCAGGCAACAACTCGGAGACAAGTTCGACGTGCGCGAGTTCCACGACATCCTCCTCCAAAACGGAGCCATCCCGCTGGACGTGCTGGAACAAGTCGTCAACGAGTGGCTCGCGAGTAAAAAGTAGGACGGACATCTTCCCGGTCCCCTCGCCCCGGCTCTGCGGGGAGAGGGCTAGAGTGAGGGGGCTTCTCTGCGCGACAACCGCAGTGAAACTCGCACGCTACGGTCTCAGCGATTGCGTCACACGTAAGTTGCCCTTTAGGATGCTCGGCGAGATCGGCAGCCGAACAGGAGGAGCCAGCATGAGCGTGAAAGTGACCGTTCGCCAAGTCCAAGAGCAGTTTGCCGAGTTGAGGCAGCGCGCGGTCGAAACCGGCGACGCAGGCTTCGGCCAACAGGACGGCCGGGACTACGCCGTGATTGTCGGAGTGCGAGAGTGGAAGCGCCGCCGCATCGGGACCAATTTGAACTCGCTCGGTCCGGCGTATCGCCTGACGAAGGTTCACCAGCATCGAGCGGAAGAGTTGCTGGCAGGGTCAAGTCGTCCGCGTTTGCATGCCGATCCCCTGAAACGTGTGTCGTACCACGATGCCGAAACCGACCGGCGTTCGTCTTCCTGACGAACAACGCCAGACACAGACAGTCGCGTCTTTAACCGGATGACGCTGTTCGGCCGATCGCCGGACAGTTGTGGTCTGGTGGATTTCGTGGTTAAACACTCCTGACCCTCCCTCATTCAAACTAGGTGATGACGATGCCCGTGCAACTCAGTGAATTTGCGAAGTCTCTCTCCGTCGAAACGGCCTTCAATGTGTTGGCCGTTGCCAAGGCACTGAAGGCGACCGGCAAGGATGTCGTCGAGTTGGAGATTGGCGACAGTCCGTTCGACAGCACCGCGTCGGCGAAGGCGTCCGGCGTCGAGGCCATTCAGCAAAACAAGTCGCACTACTGTCCTTCGCCCGGACTGCCCGAGTTCCGTGAGGCGGCGGCTCGATTCGTGAAGCATGAGTTCAACATTCCGGCCGAGGCGGCGAATATCGTCGTCGCACCGGGGGCCAAGGTTTTCGAGCAGTACTTCTGCGAGGCGTTTCTCAATCCCGATGACGGTGTGCTCGTCTTCAGCCCCTATTTTCCGACGTATCTGCCAAACATC
Organism: Schlesneria sp.; assembly: GCA_043738825.1. Taxonomy (GTDB): domain Bacteria; phylum Planctomycetota; class Planctomycetia; order Planctomycetales; family Planctomycetaceae; genus Schlesneria. Next base: position 5,153 of record JAYUFF010000084.1, on the reverse strand, counting down.
CTCCGCCGCAATGCGCGGCCGGTGCTGTCACCGCTCAAGCAGTCGAACGGCTTCCGGCCCGAGATGTCGGCGATCGAGAACTTCCTCAAGACGGACAAGGCTCCGAAGGCAATCTTCTTCAACTCGCCACACAATCCGACCGGTGGCGTGATGACGCGGCAAGACCTGCGCGACGTGGCTGACCTGCTGCGCGGGACCAACGTCGCCGTGTTCAGCGACGAACCGTACTGCCACATGGTTTGGAAGGGGACTCACGAATCGTTGCTGTCCGAGCCGGGGATGCTCGAACGATCCGTGGCCGCGTACACGTTCAGCAAGAGCTACAGCATGAGCGGCTGGCGGCTGGGCTTTTCGGTGGCGTCGGCCGAGGTTTCGGATGCGATTGGCAAGATGATCAACACCACGTTGTCGTGTACTCCGCCGCTGGTGCAACTCGCCGGGAAGGCGGCTCTCGAACGCGACACCACCGAGCGCGACACCGTGATGCAGAAGTTCCGCAAGAAGGTCGAATTGCTGACGAACGGCCTCAACAAACTGGACGGCTTCCATTCACTCGATCCGGCCGCGACGTTCTACGTCTTCCCGAACGTGGTACCGGTCTGCAACCGGCTCGGCATCACCAGCCACGGCCTCGCGCTGTACCTCTTAGAGGGAGCCGACGACAAATTCGGAGTCGCCTGCCTGGGCGGCGAATGCTTCGGCGACGCAGGCGGCGGCTTCCTCCGCTTCAGTTGTGCCGAGCCGGATGAGCGGCTTCAACAGGCGCTCGACTTCCTGCCGGTCGGCATCTCGCGCACGGATCGCATCGCCGCGTACCTCGAAAAACATCCGAAGTACCACCTGACGCAGCCGTACCCAGTGGAGTGAAACTACTTCTCGATGCCTGAATGGATCGTGGCATGATGCTTTTCGACGCCTTCGCGTCTCTATTTTTATTGTTTTGCATTGCCCCGATCTTCCTGATGGTCTTCGGTTGCATGATCGTTTCACCACTCATCGCGCGACAAAAGGGATACACGCCGTACAACTGGATACTTGCTCTTCATCCAATTGGCTTGATCGTCATTGCAAACCTTCCTTTGCTTCGAGACGCCAAGACGCAAGAGCACTGTCATCGGATGGAATCCAGTGGCAACAGGATCGGAAGGAATCTTTCATTCATCGGACTGTTGCTCGCTGTGCCATTGTTGGTGCTGATGTTTCAATGGTTGGGCCGGTTTCTCGAACCACAACCACCGGGCGCAGGTCACGTATCGCATCGTAGGGCGTGGGATAACCACGGGAGCTTGCATGGACGCAACGACACCATCTGACAAATCAAACGTCGGTTCCGGCGAATCCACGTCGCATCACCGCCGCATCACAGTGCTGCTCACGATCGCATTGGTTCTGTACTGGCTGGTCGCATTCCTGGGGACTCACATTCCAATCCCTGCCGGAGTAATCCCGCGCGGTGGCGGCGACAAGGTGCTGCACTTCATTGGCTATATGATTCTCGCGTCGCTGCTCATGGGATTGCGCGCCAGCCGTGGACCATTCGGTTGGCGCAGCATCGTCATGAGATGGCTGGTGCTCGCGGCGTATGGTGCCTTCGACGAAGTGACGCAGCTTCTTGTCGGACGACACGCCGATGTGGCGGACTGGTGTGCGGACTTGATTGGCACGGCGTTGGGCCTGGGGCTGGTCGTGCTGTTGGTGAGCGTCTGTTCCCGGCGGTGGGTGAAGCGCGAGTCCATGCACTCGACCCACAAGGCGGCCTGACACGACATCGGTTCACTACATTGAGGCACAACAAAAAACGCGGCCGACTGATTGTCGGCCGCGTTCATATTTGTCAGTGACTGTTATCGATCAGCACTTAGACGAGCGGCAGAAATTGCTTTACCCACACTAACCCGAAGCGTGAGCGAGGGACTCTGGCCGCATCCCCTCGCTCACGCTTCGGGTTAGTGTGGCCGGGTAGGCTATTTCCTGCCGCTCGTCTTATCGGGCGGCGTCCCACCACCAGCGACCGGCCGGCAGCTCGGAAGCCTTGGCCGATTGAGCCACATTGCCCAGTCGCGGCGACTCCGTATTGAGTTCCTTGCTCTTCACGACGGACATTACGTCGCCCTTCACACCGCCGGCCGCCTGAACCACGATGTATTTGCCGCCATAAACGCGATGATTGACGACCGACTCAACCTCTTTTGGCACGGCATAGCGAGCGGGCGTATACGCGCCGTTGGGTGCGAACGATCCCATGTCCCACTTCGCCTTGTCGTCGAGGTTCTCGTGCTGAATCAGTGCCGACACCAGAGCCAGATCGAAGACGTTCTGCGTATCGGCGAAGACCAGATCGCGAGCGGCCAGCTTGTCATAATTCGTCGTGAAGTTCTGGGCAAACAGGCGGTTGGTTGTTTCCGACTGACCGGTTGGCAAGTGCTTGCCATCGGGGGTCAACAATTGGTTCTCGGACTGACAGAGGACCGACGAACCGTGAATCTCAAACGCGCTCTTGTCGGCACTGTGTGAGAGACCGTCGTACTTCATCGTCAGCCACCAGCGGAGCGCTTCCATCGGCTGGCCGCTCCTCTGTTGAGCCACCGGCAGCAGATCGAAGTAGCTGGGAATCTCCTTCCCGGCGTTGAGCTTGTCGATCCCGATCAGCTTCATCCGGTAGTCGGCCTCGACGATCACGCGAGCCACTCGGCTGTCACCCGGCACGCCCCAGACCACAATGTCCTGCCGCCCCAGTTTCTGCTGGACTTGATTGACCCAGCCCCGCACCGATGTCGAACTCATCGCCCCCTTCGACTGGGACTTCTCCGAGAAGTCCATCGCCGCGCGCACACCCGCCTCGCGAACATTGATCGAACAACCGAAGTCGGCGTTGCCGCGAGCAAACGTCCGCAGCACCGTGACGAGGTCGTCGAGTTGCAGCGTCGGGCGACCGTTGGAGAGAGCGACCGATTGACCTTGAACGTTGTACTGCCAGCCTTCTGCCGGACCGGCCAGCACGATTTCGTTGGACTCTGGATAAACGAAGACATACTTCACTTGTGACAGCCCGGCGAGCTGGGCCATCGTCTCGGGAACCGCTTGTCCATCGGCCAATCGCTGCGACACGGCCTTTTCCAAACGGGTCAACGAGACCATGCGGAGGTCCGAACGGCGGGCGACATCGGCGTTGAGATCGGCCTTGCGAGCCGAAGTTCCCAGCGACGCCAACTCGCCGGTGTGTTCTGGAGTGCTCAATCGTTGGAGCAGTCCGTTGGGCGCGACCTTCACACCCGTCGGGAAGGGCGACATCGTGCCGCCTTCGCCATCGACCTGCTCCCACTTGCCGGACGTGTTTTCCTGAATCAGAGTCATCAGCGTTTGGAAGTCGGCAATGGAAGCGCCACCGCCAAACGATCCGCTTCCCGATTGGCGACCCGCGCCAGTTCCTCGTCCACCCGAGCGAGCGGCGCGGCGCATCGTGTTGGTTGCAGCAGCGGCCTCACCCGCGTTCTGCTGAGCCGCCGCGACGTTGTTCAAGAGCCCGGCTTGCTCGGCCGGAGTTGCGGCTTGCTTCGCCAGATCGAGAGCCGAACCGAACTCACCCGCCGCGAGGTGAGCGGCCACTTGCTCCGCTCGATTCGGCTGGGAAGGAGCATCGGCCGCTCCCACATTCACCGACAAGGCCAGGGCACAACCGAGGCTTGCCACCAGACGAGCAAACCCTGTCACTGGAAGAGCAAACACAGATCGGCAATGCAACATGATGACACCTGATGGGTCTGGCCGTCGAAAGCCGGAAAGAACTTCCCCGACCGAGGCGGCGGAATGTCGAACGAGCCGTGCGCAAGACGGCATCTCGGCAAGTAAGATCGTCTGATCGCGAGTCAACGTCAAGGAGATTCTGCGATTTCCGCCACGGACCACTCGCCTGAGCTTCCAGCATCCCACTCATCGCGCCAGCCGCTAGAATGACGCCCCCACTCAGACGAGGCAGTCCTCGCAAGGGGAACCCGACCCGGAGAGCTTGCCCGAAACGGATCATCCGTGCGATGCGCGAAGTCGCCGATGGGATGTCGGGACAAGGGGAACGGGGGACAAGAATCTCAGCCAGTGTCAGATTTAAGGCGAGCGGCAGAAACAAACGTACCCATAGAAGCCTGACGCGCAAGCGAAGGATGCTTGGTGACTCATCCTTCGCTTGCGCGTCAGGCTTCTATCTTCAGAAAGAGACCGACGTGCCGGAACTCCCCGAAGTCGAAACGATGGTCAGCGGCATTCGACCGTTTGTCGAAGGGCGGCGCATCAAGGCCGTCCGTCGTTGTCCGACTCACTGCCGTCCGATCAACATCGCGCCGACATTCGCCCGGTTGGCGAAGAGGATTGAGGGCCAAACAGTCACGGCCGCGCGGCGGCTGGGGAAACGGGTCGTGCTCGATTTGACGAATGGATCGAGTCTCGTGGTCGAGCCGCGCATGACGGGCCTGATGCTGCTGGCCGATCCGCCCGACGTTGAACATCTGCGACTCGAATGGGCGTTCGAGGGCCGACGCGAATACAACTCGATCTGGTTTTGGGACCGTCGCGGGCTGGGGACGGTCAGGTTGTTTGGCCCCGGCGAACTGGAACGCGATCTGGGGCCGAGCAAGCTCGGGCCGGATGCGCTCGACATCACCGAGACTCTCTGGCGAGAACGGCTCGGGGCGACGAGCCGCGCGGTCAAGGTGGCACTGCTCGATCAAAAGCTCGTCGCCGGGATCGGCAATCTTTACGCGAGCGAGATCCTGCACGTCGCGGGCATCGACCCGACTCGGCCTGCCAATCGGTTGCGACCGGCCGACGTGAAGCGACTCGCGGTCGCCGTCCGATCCGTGTTGGAGTTGGCGATCCAGTACGAAGGTTCGACGCTGGGAGACGGCACGTACCGCAACGCCCTCAACCAGAGTGGCCGCTACCAGAACGAGCACCGCGTCTACATGCGCGCGGACGAAACCTGCCGGACCTGTGGACGAGGCCAAGTCGCTCGCATCGTGCAGGCCCAACGATCAACATTCTTCTGCACCAAGTGCCAGAAATAGAGCCGCGAGTACACGGAACGAACTTTCATGACTTCTTCCCCGTCCGAACAACCACTCGACAGCAAGCCGGAAGAGCGCCGCTTCGTGTTGAAGCTG
>JAYUFF010000083.1:0-7343 GCA_043738825.1 Schlesneria sp. | reverse complement strand
CCGGCCGCTGGCCTTCAGGGCAAAATGGCTTCCCGAACGGACGACGGTCTCCTCGACCAACACTTCCCCGCAGATGTTCTCGCTCGCCAGGACGGGGTCGCCAGCCGCAATCGTCCCGACGATTGGCACGGCGACGAGCCGGGACACGCTCGCGCGTTGAGGCTCGGCAGATCGCAGCACAATCAGACTGCGAACCTTCTTCGGCTGCCGCTGGATGTACCCGTTCCGCTCCAGCCGCTGAAGCTGCTCACTCACGCTCTGGGCCGCCATCCCCAGCCGTTTCGCCAACTCACCCGTCGTCGGCGAGAACGAATGCTCCCGAATGAACGATTCGATCTCACGCAGGATGCGGGCCTGCGAATCGGTGAGCGTGTTCACAGGAGGACGACCGCGAGGCATGACCCAGTCCGATGCGATGAATCTCAATGGGCGGCCGAATCGGGTGATTGGCTGCCGTGTACCTGATGGGAGATTATTATGCCTGATATATTACAGGTCGAATCATCGGACGGAGAATCAGCCAACTTGAGTCCGGCCAGACGATTGGGAGGAAGAACCGGCTGAAGTCGGTGCGATTGGATCTCGGCACCCTCTTGCAGAAACCCGTTTTGAAGACCGCGACTCGGACAACCGAAATCACCAAGTCACAACATCCGCGAAAGGTACCGTGGGGTTGGAAAGAATCTGGACACGCTGTTCGCTACCGTAACTGCCTACTCAACAATCAGCTAACGCATGCACTGTTTCGCACCGGGCCAAGATGTCAGACACTGCTCCACTTGCTCGCCAATGGAGGCTGCTTCAAATGCTGTCGGCTCGACGGCATGGGGCGACCGTGCGCGAGCTTTCCGACGAAATGGGTGTCGTCGATAAGACCATTCGGCGGGACTTGCAGTTCCTCGCCAGCATTGGATTCCCGCTGACCGAGACCGTTGGTGAGTACGGCCGCAAGTCATGGAAGCTCGATGGTGGGCCGGGTGTGCCGTCGCTCAAGTTCAACCTGACGGAAGTCCTCTCGCTCTACCTGGCGCGACGATTTCTGGAGCCGCTCGCCGGGACCAACGTCTGGATCGGTGCTCAATCGGCGTTCAAAAAGATTCGTGCGACGCTGGGCGAGGGGGCGGTCGAGTACCTCGACAAGCTGGCCCATGTGTTCCAGCAGACTCCGCTGGCGGCGGGCGACTACTCGAAACATGCCGAACTGATCGAGCGGCTGCTGATCGCGATTGAGGACCGCAAGATCGTGTGGGTTGTCTACCATTCGGCTCGCGCCACGGAGCCGGTCTCGACCGAGGTCTATCCGCTCGTGCTGCTCTGGCATCGAGACAGCCTGTACCTGCTGGCTCATGCCCGCGAAGACGACAAGGTGAAGACGTACAAACTCGACCTCATCAGTGATGTCGATGTCACCAGTCTGGTGTTCAACCTGCCCGATGACTTCGATGCGAGGCAATACCTCGCCTCGTCGTTCGGCATCCCGCAAGGCGACGGCTCGGTCACAAAGGTCCGTAAGCGGACGGACGTGGTCCACATACCAACACTCCAGCGGCTCCCAATCTGCCTCATCACGATTCGATTCCAGCATCGATCCGTTCTCCTGACGACGATCAACCTCAAAGACGTGTTGAATTGTGCGCCACAGTCTCGGGCGGAAGCAATCGACATCGCGAGGGATGCTCAGCGAGACGGCACACCTGACATTGTCATAGCCTCGGGTCCACCGGCTCGCTCTCCAACGCCAGAACTCCGAAGATGCACTCATGGACTCGTCGCAACGGTTCGTGCCGGACGAAGCGTTCCAGCCCTTCGATTCCGAGGGCGAACTCACGCAATGCCAGTGACCGCTTGGCTCCCAGACCACGGCTCCGCAGTCGAGTCAGATGCTCATCGGCAGTGTAGTCGGGGCCGTAGATGATTCGCAGGTATTCCCGACCCCGACATTTCACGGCGGGCTGCACCAGTCCTTTCTTGCCCCGCATGATGAAGTCCAGCGGCTTGACGACCATCCCTTCGCCGCCACGAGCGGTGAGGCTTTCCCACCACTCAACTCCTGCCTGCTCGCTGTCCGGGTTGGTCACGTCCACCACTTGGAACGGTGTCGCCAAGAGGAACTTGGGATCATGCTGACAAATCTTCGCCAGTCGCTCCATGTGCCAGAGATGATTTTGGTGTGTGTGGACCTGCCCCTCCGTGGCCAACAGATGGAACGGTGCCAGCCGGAGATCGTCCAGCGATACCACCGACCAGCAGTATTGACGATAGGCCGACACGAACTTGCCGACACTGCTGCGAATGTCTCGATATTTGGTGAGCAGGCCGTCGATCATTTCGGCAGCTTCCCCATTCAATCGACCGGCGGTCTGTTCGAGGGCCGACACCACGACAGGCAACGACGCATTTCCGGCGGCACCGACGGCCGCATACTGAGATCGCAAGAGTTCCTGTGCCTTGGCTGACCACGGCATCAGCTCGCAATCAAGACACGCCCATGTCGTGTTGTTCTCGTCCCAGAAGCCTGACGCCGTGAGCGAAGCTCGGAGTCGTTCGAGGAACCGCCGTTCGAGATCCGTGTCATTGAAGAACCGCCGACCAGTCCGTGTGTAGACGATGCCGAACTCATCCTCCATCACACCAAAACGCTCACGAGCGGCGGCCTCATCTCGACAGACGATGACCACGGCCCGAGATCCCATGTGCTTTTCTTCGCAGACGACCGTCGGCACTCCTTGATTGCGGAAATACGAAAAAGCTTCAGCGGGATGTTCGAGCAATCCCGTTTGCTTCGTCGTTTCACTGGGCGACATCGTGGGAGGCAGGTAGATCAGCCACTTCGGGTTGGCGGCGAAACGACTCATCACCTCCAAAGCTGCCGTGGCGTTCTCTTCACGAATCGTGACGTTGTGGTGCAGGCGGGTCGAGACGATTCGCTTGCCGATCACGTCCTCCGCATCCAGCAAATCGCCATGAAGCTGCTGGGCGGAGAGGACCGGAGCCTGCTGCTCCACGGGCAAGAATGGTCGAGACGGTTCGCAGTAGGTCTGCTGGGCGGGAACCGAGACGAACTCTTTCTCAGGATATCGCAGGGCCGTGAGCTTGCCGCCGAAGACACAACCGGTATCGACATTGACCGTGCGGTTGAGCCATTCCGGTTCGGGAACCGGCGTGTGGCCGTAGACGACCATCGCCGAGCCTCGGTACTCCGCCGCCCAGTTGCATCGCACAGGGAGTCCGAACTCGTCGGTCTCTCCGGTCGTTTCTCCATACAAAGCAAAGTCACGAACCTTGCCGGAGCCTCGCCCTTGCATTTCTTCCTTCATCCCCGCATGGGCCACAACCAGCTTGCCATCGTCCAGCACGAAATGGCTGACAAGTCCATCGAGGAAGTCCACCAACGATTTGCAAAACGGGCCACGTACTTCGTCGGGCAAGGCGTCGATCTCGGCGAGCGTTTGGGCCAGGCCGTGCGTGATCTGGACATCCCGGCCACTCAGCTTCTTGAGCAGCTTCATGTCGTGGTTGCCGGGGACGCAAATGGCCGACCCGGACTGAACCATGTTTCGCACAATGCTCAGCGTGTCGAGCACACGTGGTCCTCGATCCACGAGATCGCCGACGTATATTGCTTTTCGGCCAAATGGATGGTGATAGGCGATGTTGGTCCATCCTGGATCGGGTTCAGCCATCACGAGTTTCACATAACCCAACCGATCAAGGAGTTCTTCCAACTCATCGGCACAGCCATGCACGTCGCCGATGATGTCGAATGGACCATGTTCGTGGCTGCGGTCATTCCACAACGGGACGCGCTCGATGACGGCGGCTTCGACCTCCTCGACGCTTTCCAGCACGATGACGTGCCGGAAGCCTTCTCGCTTCAGCCCTCGGAGTGCCCGCCGCAATTGTGACTTCTGTTGTCGGATCACATGCGGGCCAAATGCCCGGTCGTGCCGATCCCGATTCCGCTCGTGGCAGAGGTCTTCGGGAAGATTCAAGACGATGGCGACCGGCAGGCAGTGATACTTCCGGGCGAGAGCGACCAACGGTGCTCGGGCTTCGGGCTGGACATTGGTCGCATCGACGACCGTCAGCCGCCCCCGTGCTAACCGCTTGGCCGCCACGTAGTGCAGCACGTCGAAAGCGTCGTTAGTCGCCGCTTGGTCGTTCTCGTTGTCACTCACCAACCCACGGCAGTAATCGGAGGACAGCACTTCGCTGGACAGAAAATGCCGACGCGCAAACGTGCTCTTCCCAGACCCGCTGGGGCCGATCAGGACGACGAAGGAGAGCTTGGGAATCTTGATGTTCATGCTGTTCTTAACACAACAGTTGAGTGCAAATCTCGGCGAGAACTTCAGGTAGGCTCTTGGAATAGAAGGCGACTTGGAACGACTCCGCTATGCACTCAAACGTGGAGTCGTGGAACCACAGGACATAGTGATGGAGTTGCTTCCAAGTATCAGGAGCGTAACACCGATGAACGCTGTTAATCGCTTCGATTTCAGCAATCCAACGTGAGTTGACAACCTCCTGAGCAGTGTAAGAGTCCAGTCCTCTGCCAGCCCACGGATGACCTTCGTGAACTTCGTCGTTCGGGCTTCCCATTTTTGCAATGATACATCGCTTGAATTCGACCACTGCAATGCTGCTTGGCGACTGTTGCGACGGGTTGCGAATTGTGACGTAGCTTCCGTCCCAATCTGGGTCATGCTCCTTTAAGAAGAACGTCACGAATGTGTGGTCGTCATTCTTCAGTAGATAGGGAAGCGGAGCACCGGTGTCCCACTGTGCGGGAAAATCAACGGGGATCGCATACTCCCCACCCTGAGCTGCGGCGAGAGTCCGCTCAGCCGCCAACTGCTCCCTGTTTGCGACTTCATACTCTTTCCATTCCGATCCCGTCGTCTTGAAATTGGCAGCCAGTGCCTTACCAGCCCTTTCAACACGAGCGTTGGCCGCTTGCAGGGCATTCTTTAGGTCATCAATGGATTCGTTCGTCTGACTCATTTTTGGTTCCCAAGTACCTCAAACACTCCCATCTGCGTCGGTGAGCCAACGAGTTCGTCCACCGGGCCGACCGGAACGAACCGCACGGCGTATCCATGTTGAGCCGCTACACGGTTGGCCCAGTCCTGAAACTCTTGCCGGGTCCACTCGAAGCGATGATCGGAGTGGCGGAACTGACCGGCAGGAAGCGACTCCCACTTCACGTTGTATTCGCTGTTGGGCGTCGTCAGCACGACTGTCTTGGGCCGGGCGAACTCGAACACCACGCGCTCGAACGCTGACAACCTCGGTGGATCGAGGTGTTCGATCACTTCGACAACCGCCGCCGCATCAAAGTTCGCCAAACGCTGGTCTCGATAGATCAGCGAACCATGAATCAGCTTGATCCGCTCGGCCTGACGATCAGGAATCCGGTCGAGGTTGAGCCGACGGTGAGCGATCTCCAACGACCGGATCGAAACATCCAAGCCGACGATCCGCTCGAACTGTCGGTCGGCAAGAATGTCACGGAGCAGCTTGCCTTCACCGCAACCAAGGTCCAACACACTGCGAGCACCGCTTCCACGCAATGCGGCCAGCACCGTTCCGTGCCGTTGTTCGTTCAGGCTGACGGTTTGCTCCAACGACTCTTCCGGTCCCAAGACCATTGGCTCTTCGTCCTCCTCGTCGATTTGCTCTTCCTCGACCAATCGGGCAAGGGCCTCTCGGTACAGGTTGGACCGGTGCCGCAGGTAACGACGAGTGATCAGTTCCTTCTCTGGGTGAGTGGCCAGCCATCCGGCCCCCTTCTCCAGCAACTTCTCCAGTTCGTCATCGCCGACGAAATAGTGCTTCTGGTTGTCGAACACCGGAACCAGCACATAGAGATGTGTCAGCAGTTCCGACAAGGTTGTTGTGGCCGCAATCGTCACCGAGAAATACGGACTCTCGCCCCACTCGGGAAACTGAGTGTCGAGCGGGTGCCGTGTCGTTTCCACGGTGTAGCCCAGCGGCTCGAAGATCCGTTGCACGAGTCCTTCACCGCCACGAACTGGCAGCACATCGATGCGGGCCGTCAGTGGAATGGGCGACGTGACCAACTCCGCCCGATCCTTGCAACGACCGGACATGGCCGATCCGAAGACTTGAGAGATGGCAACACTCAAGAATGACGACGCCACGTAGGGCCGGTCGTTCACGTACTGCCCCAACAGGAAACTCTGCTCCCGACTCTTGCCTCGAACCATGCCCACCGGGTCCACGTCCAGCAGCAGAGCCGCCGAGGTGCGTTCTTCCGAGACCTCGGGATAGAAGACGTGGGCTTGCCCAAAGCTCAACTCGAAGCTCTGACACCGCTCGGGGTGCTTGTGCAGCAGGTAGCCCAGATCGGTGGCGGGTTCGTGCGTGGTGGAGATTGTCAGGAGCATCACAATTTTCCGAAGAACGAAGAGGAAGCCCGAATTATGCACAAAGCCCACCGAACCAAGAACGGTTCGATGGGCGTCGTTTTTCATTCTCTGAAAAAAGGAGTCCCGGTTCACTCCGTCAAAACCGGCCCCCTTCGAGGCAGCAGGTTTTGAATCGCTTGCCCGAACCGCAGGGACAAAGATCGTTGCGGCCCAGCTTCTCTTCGAGCAGCTTGTCGCCATGAACAATCCTCACGCCCCGCTTGACGTGCGTTTCAGACGGGAAGCCCTTCCGACGCTTGCTCATGGGCTCGAAAGGATGCCTGTTCTTGGATGTCGTGGGTCTGCATGGGACTCCTCCTGTTCTTGAGTGGGTGAGCTTGTCTGTGACAAGATACTCGTCTTGGTACATACCCGAATGTGCGAGGCTGACACCTTGATCCGAATGAAGGTTCACCTATCGGAAGCTCAAGTCTCGTCAAAGAATTCTCGTGCCGTGTCCTTAGTCTCCGATTTCCGGCCTCGAAACCAACCAAAGAAAGTCGATTTTGGAATGGGCGGAGAGTCGCCGTTACGGGCAACTCAAGTTGCCTGACTTGGTGGCTTGCAGAGGGGCTGGCTGTGACGCAAGTCGGCAAAAATATGAGTTTTGGAATGACCGTGGATAAAGGCAAACGCCCGACTTCCATCGAGCGTCAACACGGTGTTTCTTGGGCATACGGCCCCCGGCTTGAAGCAAGCCGGGCCACCCTTGCGGAATCGCCCAGCTTCGGTGACTTCTGCATCGGGAATCGGCGGCTTGCAATGGCTCGGGGCATCTGATTTCATGCCGATCCATCGGGCAGGGCCATCGCCTTGTTGAATCTGAGAGATTGGATGCCACGGTCACGGAGCTTCGACGTGGCCGTGAGAGTGGGCAGCAGTCTTCACTTCCTCGCACGGCCACGTCGAAGC
>JAYUFF010000082.1:0-2794 GCA_043738825.1 Schlesneria sp. | reverse complement strand
TTTGGAGTGCGGCAATTGGTTGCCGCTTTCCCTTCTCGCGATGGTTTGAGTTTTTGAATGCCCCGGCGGTTAGTGTGTCGTTCATCAAATCAAAAAGTCCCGAAGAAATGAAAGCGGCGATGAATCCCCGCACTCCAAAGATGGCAAAAGTCGAGCTAAGGCAAACGGCAAGAAAAGTCCCACCGAAGATAGAAGCCTGACGCGCAAGCGAAGAACGCTTGGTGACTCAGACTTCGCTTGCGCGTCAGGCTTCTATGGGTCAGTTTGTTTCTGCCGCTTGCATGAAGAACACTGCTACCTATTCCTGATTCCGGAACTCGTTGAAGTTCAGGTACTCCCAGTGGCGGTAGATCGCGGAGAGGTTGACAAGTCTCGACTGCGGGCCGATCGCGGCGACTTTGCCTTCGTGCAACACGATGACCTCGTTGGATCGTCTCACCGTCGAGAGGCGACCGGGCAGGAAGAAGACGGTGCGATCGACACAGATGCGGTCATAGGCATCGGCCAGCAGGGCTTTCGTATCCTCATCCAGATTTTCGCGAGGCTCTTCAATGATGAGCACGGCCGGGTTTCGCAGGATCGCCCGGGCCAGTGCCAGTCGGAATCGCTGGCCCGCGTCGAGCGAATCGTCCTGTCCCGTGAGTACGGTCTCGTAGCCGTTGACCAGTTTGACGATGAAGTTGTGCGCGTGAGTCGTCTTCGCCGCGTCGGTCGCCTGTTGCAGCGTGTACTCGCCGTGCCCACCACGCAAGTTGTCGAGGACCGTCGCGGCCAATGGCGGATCGTCGGCTCCCACGAAGACGGTCTCGGCCCGCAGGGATTCGAGCGTCGCCCACGCGATGTCTTCGCCATCGAACAGGACTCGTCCCTGCTGCGGTTCGACGAACCGCGGCAGCAGCGAAACCAAAGCACGCGATTCCAGCGGATCGACCGAGACCAGCGAGTACGTGCGCCCCGCTTCGAGCTTCAGGTCGAGACCGTCGAGCAGCGTGCGGCCATTCGGCAGACGATACGCCACCGAATCGAAATGCAGTGTGCGTCCGAGCGGCTGGAAAAATTTGGCACCCACGGCCTGACCGACGGCCGGAATCTGTTCGAGATACCGATGGATGTTTTCGGCCGCGACGGCCGCCTCGCGCCGCGCTGCCATGCGCTGCCGCAGAGCCTTCACCGCCGGAACCGCCAGCACCCACGCGGCAACAAACACGCCACCGGCCGCCGCCGTCAGTTCACTCCGGAGCAACAAGACATTCATCGCCAGCAGGAACAGCAGAAACGCTGCGACAGCGCAGCTCGCGGCAACGACCATCGTGCGAGGATGAGTGGCGACCTCGGTCGCGACATCCTCTTGCACGACCAGATCGTGGTGACGCAGAAGTTGTGAGGCGAACAAATCGTGCTGCGACTGTTCGATGCCCAGGCCGCGCGCCAGCCGCGCCGCGCGAAAACCATTGACCATCACCCGCAGCTCGCTCGCCGCGCGATCGGCCGCCAGTCGGCGATGCCGCTCCGCCTGTCGCCGTTCGGTGTCCAGGATGTACCACATCACTCCCACCAACAGCAGTGTTTGCGCGGCGAGCAACGGTTGAATGCTCAGCGCGACCGCCGCGAGACAGGCCAGTTCGAGCGGATACCGCGTCTCGCGCTCGATCCAGTCCGCCAACCCGTGCCGCAGCGCTTCGGTCTCGGTCGAGAACAAGCGTGTGGCGAGGCTCAGGCCCGTTCCGTCGAGATCCTCAGGTCCGAGCCGCAGAATCTGACGATGCAGGTTGCGTCGGGGAGCCGACACGGCTTCCAGGGCCGCTCGCAAACACGCGCGCCGTTGTTGCGACAGACACCACTCGCGCGTCGTGGCCAGCAAGACTCCGATCAGCAGCAGCAAGATCGTCGCCAGCACATTCGATTGCAGCCACTCGAAGTGCCGAAACAACCACGCCAGACCTCGCCCCCACCATTGATCGCGCGAATTCCACACGGCGGGAAGTATGCCGTTCTCGTCGAAATTCACGTGGACGAAGTTCTCGGGCCGCGCAACAGGTTCCGCGTCCGGAGCGTTGTTGGCGGGATCCGGATCAACGGGACGCGGTTCGGCGCGGAGCGGCTTGGTCACGCCAACTCCGGTCAGTTTGGTGAACCGCAGCACGTCATCGCGGGCGAGTTCCACGGACAAACGGCCACGTTCGACCATCAGCCCCACGAACAGTCCGCAAACCATCACGAACGGCAACAACAACACCACGGCCAGAACCGACCAGACCCAGGCCAGCCGTGTAAGGCCTCGAAACAGATCGCGTTGGGAGAAGAACTTGTCGAGTGAACTGGGTGCGCTGTTCGCCACGATGATCGCCGATGCGAAAGAGAAAGCGGGCTCGGCATCCGTGCGCGAATCGGTTGAAACCGGAGTGCGGCTTCGTCTGGCATCGGCATCCCCTCGAAGGGGATTGAATCGAAGCCGACTGAACGTTGCGGCTTGCCCGACCCGCACGAGACTCACGGCACGAACTGTATCGCGCCGAGTCCGCGCCGCGAAACGAACGCAGCGATTTGGACTGCGGCCATTGATTGCCGCTTTCATTTCTCACGCCGCCGTGATTTTTGGAATGGCTCAGTCACCACCAGGTCTTCAAAACGGTGCGAGACTCAAAGAAAGGAAAGCGGGGATGAATCCCCGCACTCCAAATCTGGCAACAGTCGAGCCTAGTGCCCTGTCATGTCTCAGATTTGGGGTTGATTGACCGGGTTGAAATCGGAGAACCTCTGTTGAACAAGGAGGTTCTGATGAACAAGAAGTATA
>JAYUFF010000081.1:0-2796 GCA_043738825.1 Schlesneria sp. | reverse complement strand
ATTGCGTGCTTCGGCTACGGCGGCAAGAACTATTACTGCGTAAAGGGGATCGGCACGGCCGATCAGCAATCGGACGACCGCGACGTGGACGATCACGTCTACATGACGTTCGAGTTCCCCGGCCCGCACTACGCCGAAGACAAGCACGATGTCTGCATCGTGACGTACTCGTCGATCAACACGAACTCGTTCAGCGGCGATCCGTATGGCGAGACCGTCTTCGGCAGCCGGGCCACGCTGGTGATGAAGCAGGAGACGGAAGCGATGCTCTATCGCGAGGGCGTCGGTTCCTCGACCACCAGTGCCGATCAACGGCTGTACGTCCTCAACGGCAACGACGGCCAACCGTCGATCAGTGCCAGCGCGAGTCTCGGCCCCTCCAAACAATCGTCCGTCGCCGACATCGGCAAGGTGAGCCGCGGATACACCGAGGAGATGGAGCACTTCGCCCACTGCATCCGCACCAACAACTTCGGCAAGATCGCCGATGGCGGCCTCCGCTGTCCGGGCGAGCAGGGGATGAAAGACGCGATCATGGCGCTGTCGTCCAACATCGCGATGAAGAGCAAGAAGCGAATCATCTTCAAACCCGAATGGTTCGACCCCGACAATGAGGCTGCCCCCGAGACGGACAAGGAACTGATGGGATGAGGCGGCCTGCTATTCAAGGTAACCCTGTCGCTCCGCGACAGGTGGCGTGATGAATGGTAATTCCTCTGATCTCGCCAACTGTTGTTCGTCGCTCAACCGACTTGTTCTCCTTGCTATATTCAAACTTCCTTCTTCAACACAATGGTGTCTCATGACTAAAGCTGAAAAAAATGGCCTGCTGCTTTGGAACTCGATCATTTGGATCGCAGCCATGGTTTTGCCAGGCGTCTTGTACTTGACTTTAGGGTCAACGAAGTTTCCTTGGCCAATAATGGTGCCGCTTTTGTTTATTGGCTTTCTGCACTACTCAAACAAGGTGCTCTCGAAAGTAATCGGTGAACCAACAGACAGTACCGCAACTGAAACAACGGCCAAAATCTAAGACCGAAGGAATCGATACGTTGGACACGGAGCGGCGGTCCACGCGCTTTTTGAAATGGATACATGGTTCGCCGCCGTCCGGTCAACTTGGTCGTTGGATCGGTCTGCCGCGCTCTCGCTTCCTGTCGCGGAGCGACAGGGCTACCTTGGAAAGCGTTCAATTCCCGCCGCGATTCGACGCGAGCGATCTCGCCGAATCGCGGCGATTGTGTTGGGAAGGCATGTGTTCATGGCCCGCTGGCCCGATGATCGCAAGGCGAACGTGATTGCCCTGACTCTGGTGTTCGTCTTGTTTCCAATTCTGTGCTGGCTGTCGTGGCGATGGTTGACACAGCCCTAGCCACGTTGTGGCTCACACAAAAGCCCCCTCACCCTAGCCCTCTCCCCCGAAGACGGGGGCGAGGGGACAGGAAGTTGAACTAAATCATAATGTCCCGCAAACCGCTGCTCATCATCTTCATCACGGTCTTCATCGACCTGCTCGGGTTTGCCATCGTGCTGCCGCTGCTGCCTCGGTACGGGAGGCACTTCGAGGCGACGAAGTTTGAACTCGGACTGCTGATGGCGTCGTTCTCGGCCATGCAGTTTTTGTTCGCTCCGTTGTGGGGGCGACTGTCGGATCGAATCGGCCGGCGACCGGTGCTGATCGTTGGCCTAGCCGGTTCGACGATCTTCTACGCGCTCTTCGCGCTGGTGACTCAGTACGGGAACGCGGGGCCGATCCTCGGGTTGAGTCCCCTGATCTGGCTCTTCATCACACGAAGTGGTGCGGGGATCGCGGGGGCGACGATTCCGACGGCTCAGGCGTACATCGCTGATTCCACCGACGAGAAGTCGCGAGGAAAGGGGATGGCCATCATTGGAGCCGCGTTCGGAATCGGCTTCACGTTTGGACCGCTGTTGGGCGCGTGTTTCGTACCAGGATCGGCAGCCAACGTGCTGGTGGACGGCGTGGCCAGCCAGACTGTCTCCATGTCTGACGTGCCGAGTGCCGCGCCGGGTTACGTGGCCGCAGTCCTGTCGGCCATCGCCACACTGGCCGCGATTACGATGTTGCCCGAGTCACTCAAGCCCGGTGCGTCGCCGCGTCTCGCGCGGAAGTGGTTCGATGTGTCAGCGCTCACCAAAGCGATTGGGCTTCCGCACGTGGGCCTGCTGCTCGCCACGATCTTCATCACGACGTTTGCGTTCGCGCAGTTCGAGACGACGCTGTCGGCTCTGACCGAAGAGTTGGGCGTCGATAACCGGAACAACTTCTTCGTCTTCGCCTACATCGGCTTCATTCTGACGCTCGCGCAGGGAATGCTCGTGCGGCGGATGCTGCCGAAATTGGGCGAGTTCCGCATGGCAATGCTTGGAGCCGTGCTGATGATGCTCGGCCTCGGTCTCATCGGAGTGGCGTCACAACAAGGAACGGTTTCGCTGCTGTGGTACGTCCTGCCAATCTCCGTGGTCGGCTTCGCGGCGACAACGCCTTCGCTGCAATCACTGTTGTCGCTGAACATCCACGACGACCAGCAGGGCGAGATGCTAGGGGTCGGACAAAGCATGTCATCGCTCGCCCGCATCCTCGGCCCAGTCGCGGGGATGTCGCTTCAGAAGTACGACCTCAGCCTGCCGTACTGGTCTGCGGCGGGCTTGATGGCTGTGGGAGTCCTGATGGTATTGGGCCTCCGTTCGGCTGCGATCGGATCGAGCAGAGCGGGGACTGCGTCCGTCGGGCACTAACTCGGCTTATTCATGCTCGTATAGAAGCCTGACGCG
>JAYUFF010000080.1:0-7389 GCA_043738825.1 Schlesneria sp. | reverse complement strand
GTTTTGATCGTGGCTGGCTCACCGAGGTTCGTCACGGTCGGTTGCTCGATGGGGAGGCTGCTCGTCGGTTTGACGGCGGCTCGCAGGATGATCGGCAGTCCGGTCGTGATGCCTCCCAACATGCCGCCGTGTCGGTTGGTGTCGGTGGTGATTCCCGCGTGGCCGTCGCGCGGATGAGCCTTGTCCGGGATGAAGTGATCGTTGTGCTGGCTGCCTCGCATCGTGACGCAGCCGAAGCCGATGCCATACTCGACACCGAGCACTGCGGGAAGCGAGAACAATGCCTTCGCGAGATCGGCCTTGATCTTGTCGAACACCGGTTCGCCGAGTCCCGCCGGAATGTTCGTCGCCACGATTTCGGCCGCACCGCCGATCGAGTCCCCCTCTTTGCGAACCTGCTCGATCAACTCGATCATCCTCGCGGCAGCAGCCACGTCGGGACAGCGGACGATGTTTGGCTCGCCACTTGGAAGTTTCTCAACCTGTTCGAGCGTGACGCTGGCCGGGTCGGAGATGTTTGCCTTCACATCGCCCACCTGCGTGACGTAGCCAACGATTAGTCCTCCGAACGCTTGGTGAAGAATCTTCTTGGCAACGACGCCCGCCGCGACGCGAACCGTCGTTTCGCGAGCACTCGATCGCCCGCCGCCGCGATAGTCGCGGAAGCCGTACTTGGCATCGAAGCTGTAGTCGGCATGACCGGGCCGGTACAGATTCTTGATGTTGCTGTAGTCTTTGCTCCGCTGATCCTGATTGCGGATCAGAATGGCCAGACTCGTGCCGGTCGTTCGTCCCTCGAAAACGCCCGACAGAATCTCGGGCGTGTCGGACTCATCGCGTTGAGTGACGATGTGGCTTTGCCCCGGCCGTCTCCGGTTCAGATCGATCATCAAATCCTCAACGCTCAACGGGATTCCAGAGGGAACACCGTCGATGATGACCACGTTGGCCGGCCCGTGACTTTCACCGGCCGTTGTGATCCGAAACGCCTGTCCAAATGAGTTTCCTGCCATAGTGCGGCCGATTGTATTGCTCGGGCCGGGAAACCGAAACGGAAGGGGTCAGGAGTCAGGGAACAGGAGTCAGGTGGAGAAGACGAAGTCCATTTGGTGGCCCACCCATCGATTCTTGACTCCTGATTCCTGACCCCTGACTCCTTCTTCAGTCCTTCCCACGAAAGAGAATTGCCGCCGGGACCGCTCGCCAGCGCTGAGGGCTTGGGCTAGAATCTCGCCCACCAGCACGGGTTGCGCGAGTCGTCACGAGACCGCACAAGTCTGGGCTGGTCACGGCCGATGAGCAATTGTTGGAAATGAGTTTTGTCAGAAGTCACGTTCGCGGAGTCGAGCGGCTTCTCTCAGAGGCATCATCCCACGGCGACGACAAGTCGAGAGGTGACGATTCATGGCGAAAGCAGGCGGACGAAAGAAGCTTCCCAAGGAAGTGGCGGTCATCAACGCGGACAACTGCACGGGCTGTGAAGCGTGCCTAGATGTCTGCCCCGTCGATTGCATCTACAAGGTTGACGGTGAAACGATCGCCGGGCTGCAATCGTGGTGCGAGATCGATGTCGAACGGTGTGTCGGCTGCGAAGTCTGCGTTCACATCCCGACCAAAAAGACCGACCCCTACGAACTGACGGTTTGCCCGTGGGACGCGATCATCCTCGTGCCGACGGTTCAGGTGGCTCAGGCCGTGGCCAATAAGGGTGGCCCGCCCGGCTACATGCTCAACAATTGGGACCGCTTGGTCGTCCCCGCTCAACGCATGGCTGAACTCGCCGCCGAGCAAGCCAGCAGCAAGTAGTTTGCCGTCGGGCGGCACGTTGCCGTGATGTAGGACGGGCACTCCTGCCCGTCTGTGCTTTGGTTCCAAGGCGGACGGGCAGGAGTGCCCGTCCTACGGAATCTCTGGCCGCAGGATGACCGCCCATGCCCGCGCGCTTTCGAGTCCTGATCACGGATCGAGCTTGGCCGGACACGTCCATCGAGCGCGAAGTTCTCGCGACGATTGAGGCTGATGTTGTGGAGCCTGCCTCGACGGACGAAGCGGCCCTCCTCACAGCCGCCTCGAATGTTGATGCCATCGCAACTAACTGGGCCAAGGTGACCGAGGCGGTGATGCGTGCGAGTGGCCGGTGCCAGACGGTCGCTCGGTTTGGGATCGGCGTCGATAACATTGACGTCTCGACCGCGACGGCGCTTGGCATCCCGGTGACGAACTGTCCGGACTATTGCGTGAGCGAAGTGTCCGATCACGCACTGGGTTTGCTGCTCGCCTGTGCCCGACGGATCGGGTTCTTTCATTTGCGGACGAAGAGCGGCGAGTACAACCTCTCGGCCGCCCCGCCCATGCAGCGGATTGCCGGTCAAACGCTGGGCCTCGTCGGGTTGGGGCACATCGCGAGAGCACTTGTCCCGAAGGCGCGGTCGCTCGGCCTGAACGTGATCGCTCACACGGCCAGCGGCAACGATTATGGAACCGGCGTGCGCATGGTGGCGTTCGACGAGTTGCTGGCATCGAGCGATTACGTGTCGCTTCACGCGCCGCTGAACAACTCGACGCGAGGTCTCTTCGGGCGCGAGGCATTTGCGAAGATGAAGCCGACCGCGTACCTCATCAACACGTCGCGCGGCGGGCTGGTGGACGAAGCGGCGTTGTTCGTCGCTCTGCAACAGAACCGCCTAGCTGGAGCGGCGCTGGACGTTTTCAATCCCGAGCCACCCGATTTGTCGCAGCCTCTCTTCCAAGATGAGCGAGTGATCGTGACGCCTCACGCGGCGTTTGTCTCCGAGCAATCGGTGCGACAGATGCGGACGCAGGCGATGGAGCAAGTCGTCGCCGTGCTCTCGGGGCAGCGCCCGAACAATGTGATCAATCCGCAAATCTATTCCGGTTAGCCCTAATCGCTGCCCGTTGTCTTTCGGGCGCGCCGCCTCGGGGCCTCTTCGTGAGCTACGGTTCCCACACGTGAGTCCATCATCGGCATCCGCCTAGCGCGGAATGTCGGTGTCACTCATCCCAGCGTCGTGTGTTCAAGAGCATCGCCAGGCAGGTCAGAAGGGCAATCCATCGTGGGTTCTCGTGATTCTCGTTCGCTCAATCAGAACTCCCGCCGCGACAGTCGGCCGGATCGCCAACCCCCCGCGGCCGGCCTGCCGCCGTGCGAACTGATGGAAGCGGTCGTCATCATGGAAGAGCCGACGATCGTGGTCGCGGCCCTGGTTTCAACCGACTTCCGCGACGATGTGGCCGTGTGCGGCGAGTTGGTTTCGGCGCAGACGGAATGGGTGACGGAGATCACTCCACTCGAATTCTCGGTGACGGACGATGAGCCGACGCGGCACATCGAGCGGCCCGTCGCACCGCTGATGATCCCGGATCGAAGCCACGAGTTGGCCGAACTAAATCAGCAACTCGGTGCCAAGGACGAGTTGATTTCGGCGCTGGTGGGCGAACTCGAACAAGTCGTCGAACAACTCGACCGGATGCAGCGCTCGGGTGGCAGTCGGTCGCAGGCTTCGTCGGGCGGCGGCTCCACACGACCGGCAGAGGTCTTTGAAGAGCATCACCAAGTCTTGGGGGATCTGCAGCGTGTCGTCCAGCAATGGGAGGCCCTGCAAGCATCGAGCGTGCTCGGCCGGATCGAGGCCGAGGTCGGCGAACTCCGGTTGATGATGGCGCGCAGCGCGGGAGGTGGTGCGCCCAGCATGGCTCATCATCCGGACGCCGCTGCGTCGGGCACCGACCTCGACGATGTGCTGGCTCGCCTCGCCATCGACCGCCAAGACCGTGACCTCTCAGACATGCAGAGTGAAGGGGCCACGTGGGAGGCGATGAAACGAAGGATGATGGGCACCGAAGAGCCGGCCGAGCCAGCCGCGAGGATGACGAATGACGTGGCAGAGGTCAGCCTCGACAGCGTCATGGCACCGCGTCCCGTGGACCTGGATGGTGCGACTCGCGATGAGTTGCAGCAGGCGTGTGCCGAGCGGGACGGCTTCATCGTGCAGCTCACGCGAATGCTGCGGTCGCGCCAAGCGGTGTCGCTGCCCGACAACTGGGACGACATCGTGGAAGTGCCCGAGGAACAGAAGGCGCGCGTGGACCAACTGGCCACGCGGCTGGAGGAACAGGTCCGGCTGGCCGAAGTCGAAATGTCGCTCGAACGCGCCCGATTGTCGCGCGAACGGACGCTGTTGCAGACCGAGCGGGACAAGATCGACAAACAGCTCAAACGGTTGGGCCTCACTTCGCTCGACGAGTTGGAGACGGTCGCCGTCGAAAACGGCTCGACTTCGGATCGACGCTGGATGCGATTCCTCGGTGTGAACCGCCGCAGTTGATGTCGCCGGGTGAACCGGGCCGCCAGAGCTTCGTCACACCTGAGAATTGGGGTGGTTGTCGTAGCCACGCTCGCCAGGTAGCCACGTTCGCCAGAACGTGGGCAAGACCCTGGATTTCCCCCACGCTCTGGCGAGCATGGCTACCCCAAGATCAAGCTTGATTTTCGGGTTCAGCAAATCAGCCGGAACGCGATAGCGTCCGGTTCTAACCGTGGGCTAGCCCTCTCCCCTCCAAGGTGAGGGGACAGGAAAGAGTCCCGCCAATCAGCGGATGCACCCGAGGTGAGGTTGCCTCTTGGCGTCGTCAGCGACACACGATTAGAATCCCGCCGGTTCGGAATCCTTGGAGGTCGATCATGCGATCACTCATCGTTGTCGGTGTCGTGCTGAGTCAAGTCGCTGCGGTTCAGGCTCAGCAGGTGGCTGTACAGCAGCCGGTCGTGGCCACGAACTCGGTGCGGACAACGGTCTCGGTGCCGGATCGAGGGAGTGCGTTGCTGGGTGGAGTCAGTTCGGCACAATCGGGCCGATCAAGTTATGGGCCGTTGCGCTCGGGATCGTCGATCGGTTTGTCGCGGTCAGCCAGTTCGGTGTCCACCAGCGTTTACATTCACGATCTGCGGGCGATGGATGAGGCGTTGCTCAACTCCGTACCGGACTCCCCCGCGCCGTCAGCGATTCGCGGCGGGAGCAGAATGCCGCCTGTTGAAGCGGTTCGCGCGGAAGTGGCCTCGCCAGCCGAGAAGGCTTTGAAGTTCGAGCAACTCGCCAAGCAAGCCGAAGCGGCGGGGAAGTTGGGAGTGGCCAAGTTGCATTGGCAGGTGGCGGCCAAGTACGGTTCAAAGCTCGCGGACGTGAAGCTCGCGGACGCGCCAACGGCCAGTTCAACGGTCAGTCAAACGGCAGCGAAGTACTAATGATCGCCACGGGCAGGTAAGAAACCTGCCCCACGTCCCTCGCGCGAGCGATATCAGGCTTAGACCAACTCGGCACCCTGATTGACCCAGTCTTGGATCGCCTTCACCTCGGGAGCGGGACGCTCACGCAGGGCCTCGATCGCTCGAACGACTGCGATGCAGCCGGGCAGAGTCGTCACGCAGGGGATGCGGTTCATGACGCCCGCCGCGCGGATGCGGCCTTCGTCGGTGCGTGCTCCCTTGCCGCTCGGCGTGTTGAGAATCAACGAGATCTGTTTGTTGGCCATGTGGTCGAGCAGGTTCGGTCGTCCTTCTTGCAACTTTCTCACCGTATCGACTTCGAGACCTTGTTCACGGAAGACGCGCGCCGTTCCACTCGTGCAGATGATGCGGAAGCCCATCTCTTGCAGACGGCGAACTTCCGGAATGAGAGCATTCTTGTGGCGACCGGCCAGACTGATGAAGACCGTTCCCGAGCGAGGCAGCTTGTTCCCCGCTGCGATCTGGCTCTTGGCAAACGCGATCGGGAAGTTGTCCGCGATCCCCATCACTTCGCCCGTCGATTTCATCTCGGGGCCGAGGATGATATCGACGCCGATGAAGCGGTTGAACGGGAAGACGCTTTCCTTGACCGACGTATACGACGGTACGACTTCCTGAGTGACCCCCTGCTCGGCGAGTGACACGCCAGCCATGATCTTCGCTGCGATCTTGGCCAGCGACACATTGGTTGCCTTCGACACAAACGGCGACGTCCGGCTGGCACGCGGATTCACTTCGAGGATGTAGACGACGTACTCGCCATCCGTTTGCTTCACTGCGAACTGGATGTTCATCAGGCCGCGAACTTGCAGTTCGCGCGAGAGGGCATACGTCGCCTGCTTGATCTCTTCGACCACGTGAGCCGGCAGCGAATACGGCGGCAACACGGAGGCGGAGTCGCCCGAATGAACGCCCGCCTCTTCAATGTGCTCCATCACTCCGCCGACCAGCGTCAACTTGCCATCGGAAATCGCATCGACATCAACTTCGATCGCGTCCTCCAGAAACTTGTCGATCAGCACGGGTCGGTCGGGCGTGACGTTCACCGCCTCGTTCATGTAGCGTGTGACGGTTTCTTCGTCGTAGCAAATCTCCATCGCGCGTCCGCCGAGCACGAAGCTCGGCCGGATGAGAATCGGATAGCCGATGTCGTCGGCGATGCGGCGGGCACTCTGTGCGTCGTGAGCCATCCCGTTGGGAGGCTGACGCAGTCCGATCCGTTCGAGGATCTGCTTGAACCGCTCGCGGTCTTCAGCCGCGTCGATCATGTCGGGGCTGGTGCCGATGATCTTCACGCCGGCCGCTTCAAGTCCGCGAGCCAGATTGAGCGGCGTTTGCCCGCCGAACTGCACGATGACGCCGTCGGGCTGCATCCGGTCGCAGATGTTGAGTACGTCCTCGGTGGTTAGCGGCTCGAAGAAGAGGATGTCGGAGGTGTCATAGTCGGTCGAGACGGTCTCGGGGTTCGAGTTCACCATGATGCTCTCGATGCCGAGCTCGCGCAACGCGAACGAAGCCTGACAGCAGCAGTAGTCGAACTCGATCCCCTGCCCGATCCGGTTCGGACCGCCGCCGAGAATGATGATCCGTTTCTTCTTCCCCTTCGCGGGGGTCTCGTCCTCGGATTCGTAGGTCGAGTAGTAATAGGGCGTGTACGCTTCAAACTCGGCGGCGCACGTATCGACCTGCTTGAACGTCGCTTCAATCCCCAGCCGCTTGCGGTACGAGCGAACGTCCATTTCGGACGAGTCCCACCAGAAGGCGAGTTGCTGGTCGGAGTATCCGTTGCGCTTGGCCTTCCAGACGAGCGGGGCCGGTGCGTCGTCGAGCCGGCTCACTTGACGCAACTCATCCTCCATGACGATGAGTTGCTGAATCTGGTCGAGGAACCACGGGTCGATGTTGGTCAGCTCGTGAACCTGCTCGATCGTCATCCCCGCCTTGAACGCGAACCGGATGTAGAAGATGCGGTTTTCATTCGGCTTGGCCAGCTTGCTGACAATGTCGTCCATCGTCGGCTGCTTTGTCGTGCCCCACAAATCTTTCTTACCACCGCCGAGACCAAAGTGGCCGATCTCCAGCCC
>JAYUFF010000079.1:0-2808 GCA_043738825.1 Schlesneria sp. | reverse complement strand
GGGGCAGGTTTGTAACCTGCCCGTGACTCATGAAAACAAGGGGACGGGCAGGTTACAAACCTGCCCCACGTCCCTTTTTCGACAGGCTGCCAAGCCTTTTTTCAATTCCTCCGAGCAGGTCAAAGTCTTACGCCCCAGAAGGCCGCGTTGGCGCGGATGTGCATCTCCATGAGCGATCTCTCTTCCTCTGCGAACCGACCTTGGAGACGGCATGAGGTCTCGTTGCTGGCGGCGGTCCTCGTGGTGCTTGGTTTGACGACGATCCTCGATGGCAACCACAACTACATCACCGAGTGGCGGGCGTGCTCGATCGACCTCGCGCGGCAGACGTCCTTGCTGGCGATCTACGCTCTCGGCGCAGCGATTGTCATCGTGGCGGGCGGCATCGATCTGTCAGCCGGTTCGGTCATGGCGTTCAGCGGGACGATCTGCGCCGTGCTGATGCTGGCGATGTCGCCGGAATCGTTTGCCGAATCGAAACCGCTGGGAACCGTCGTCATTGCCTCAGCCATTGGCGGAACGCTGCTCGTCGGGCTGCTCATCGGCAGTCTGCACGCCTGGCTCATCACAGGGATTGGCCTCCCGCCGTTTGTGGCCACCCTCGGAACGCTTGTCGGCTTGCGCAGCTTGGGGCGAGCGATCATCGACAGCGCCACGTTTTCGATCCTGGGCGGAGCCAGTTCCAAAATCAACATTCAGGACCGAGCCTTTCGCGAACTGTCAGGCGGCTATTCGGGAACGGTCTGGACGCTGCTGATTCTGGTCAGCGCGATTTCAATCGCCCTGTGGTTGATGATGAGCAAGACGGTGACGGGGCGACATCTATATGCCCTCGGTGGCAACGAGCAGGCCGCACGGCTCAGCGGAATTCAAACTGATCGCCTGAAGTGGTTGGCCTACTGCATCAGTGCGGTGTTGTCGTCGCTGGCGGGCATTCTGTTCGTCAGTCGTCTCGGCGTGGCCGATCCCGAGGCACTCGGACGCGGTTATGAATTGAACGCAATCGCCGCTGCCGTCGTTGGCGGATGCAGCTTGCAGGGCGGAATCGGCACGATACCGGGGACGTTGCTCGGCTCGTTGTTCCTGCGCGTGGTGATTGACGGCGTGGCGAAGATCATCAAAACGGGAGCCAACCTTTACGAGGGGCTGATTGTCGGTGTGCTGGTCGTCTTCGCCGTCACGTTCACTGGTACGGCGGCCAAAGCCGGATCGAGACGCAAGCTGTTCGATGGTTCGCTCGGCTGGGTGACGGTGGCCAACCTCACGCTGTTGTCCGGAGTGATGATGGCGCTGCTCGGCGTGAAGTTCGTCGAAGGTCGGACGCAGATGAACGCCGTCTGGTTGGCCTGCCTGGCGGCGGGAGCGACGTTGTTGTTGCTCCTCCTCGTGAGGACCGACTGGTCGTCCATCACAAAACGTCGTTGGGGTGCGGGTTGGGCGGTGTTGGTCGTGGTCGCCGCGATTGGCTGCGACGTGTCGTTCCCTCGCGTCCAACGGCGCTCGCTGGTTGCTGCCGTTCAGAAGTTGGGGGGCTCCGTGACGGAAGGAGATCGCGGCATCATCATCGACCTGAGCGGCTCGAAGTGCGACGACACGGCGTTCAAACGGATCGTCCCCGGCTTGAAGTTCTTCGCCACGCTGAACGAACTCCGTCTGCGAGACACCGCCGTCACCGATGCGGGTCTCGACGCCCTCCGCAAGACGTTTGAATCGTCCTCCCCGTTGAAGCGGCTCGACGCGACGGGGAGCAAGATCACGCCGGGCGGTCTGACGAGACTCAAACGCACGCTGGGCAGTCTTGAAACCGTTCCATAGAGTGTGCTTGCCGATTCAGCCGGAATCGTTGAAACCAGCCCGACGCGCGAGCGAGGGCTACGCTTGTCGCGAATGTCCGGCCCTCGCTTGCGCGACGGGCTGGTTTTGATTTTGCTAGAACGAAATTGGCCCCTCATGCCCAACAAACTCGCCCACGAGACCAGCCCGTACCTGCTTCAGCACGCGAACAATCCCGTGGAGTGGTGGCCGTGGTGTGACGAGGCAATTCAAACCGCGCGGCGGCACGAGCGGCCGATCTTTCTGTCGATCGGATACAGCGCGTGCCACTGGTGCCATGTTATGGAACACGAGAGCTTCGAGAACGCCGACATCGCCGCGCTGATGAACCAGTGGTACGTCTGCATCAAGGTCGATCGCGAGGAGCGCCCGGACCTCGATCAGATTTACATGAGTGCCGTGCAGGCGATGACCGGCAGCGGCGGCTGGCCGATGTCGGTGTTTATGACTCCCGAATTGAAGCCGTTCTTCGGCGGAACGTACTGGCCGCCGACAGCCCGCTGGGGACGACCGGGCTTTCGCGAAATTCTGGCGGGAGTCCACGACGCCTGGCAGAACCGACGCGATGCGGTGTTCGCTCAAGCTGACGAACTGACGAGCCACGTCGTCGAAGCGGCTGCTTCGAGCGTCCCGCCGTCGCCGCTGAACGAGGACATTCTGCGAAACGCGATGCGGTCGCTGATTCGTTCGGCGGATCGAGTCCACGGCGGGTTCGGCTCGGCTCCGAAGTTTCCGCATCCGATGGACCTGCGCGTGGCGCTGCGATGTTGGAGGCGGTTTCAGAATGACGAGGTTCTCGACATCGCGACGCTGACGCTCGACAAGATGGCCAACGGCGGCATCTACGATCATCTCGGTGGTGGCTTCGCGCGGTATTCGACCGACGAACGCTGGCTGGCTCCGCACTTCGAGAAGATGCTGTACGACAACGCCCTACTGGTCCCGGCCTATCTCGAAGCGCACCAGATCACCGGC
>JAYUFF010000078.1:0-7405 GCA_043738825.1 Schlesneria sp. | reverse complement strand
CCGGTGTCGATCCAGGCGCTGAGGTCTACCCGCGCGCAGCGCGGGAGACGGATTGCCAACGCTGGGTTTGCCACCAGACCGAACTGAGTCAGTTCGGGCACACTGATGCTCTTGGCGACCGAAGCATTGTTAGAGGCGACATAAACTGCGGTACATTTGCAGCCCGCCGCACAACATTGCGCACCCTTCTGACCGCCGCCATCGTGGGAGCCGCAGCAAGCCGCTCCCTGAGAGCCGCCACAACAGGACTTCCGACCTTCAACTTTTGACGGCGCACAGCATGAAGTCGAATCGCTTTTCGACTGGTCCGCCGCCGCTTGAGACTGGTTCAACCGGGGACAATAAAGATGGATTTCCCCGTTGGAGCAACGACATGCTTGGTGAGGCATCCCGCTCCACAGTGTGAGCGGCACCATTGCCAAGATCAGGAGTTGCCGAAGGAGAAACATTTTGAATCGTCTGCCGTCTGCCAACCTGTATGAACCAACCCAACCTGCTGAGTTATCGGAAAAAATCGTTGGCGCTCGCGAATCAAACCCACCGATTTCCCGAAACTGCGTCTTTGAGATGCCGCTCGCACCCAACGCCGTTAACCCTTTTTCTATTCCATTAGTATAGAGCAAGTTACGTTATTTGCTCGAAAAACACCGAAAGCGACATGAATCGTTGATCGCGGTGGCCTGTGAGGACTGCCGGTGATTGCGAACAACTCAAAGCCACGTGCTGATTCTCGTGAAGGCCGTCCGAGTAGCAATTTACGGCAAGTCCTTGTTTTGCAGTGCTTTGAGAAAAGGGTTAACGGCGTTGAGGGCCACCCCAGCCAAAACTTTGACACCTGTTGCGGCAAGTCCAGTTTTCGGACAGCCTCTAAAATCTAACAGCCCGTCTAAAACGCGAAACGCCGGTCGCTCATGCGCCGGCGTTTCTGTGTTTCTGTCGAGCCAGCGTTAGACTTCTCGCGGCGAGGATTGCCCCGTTTTGAAGGCCGTCCCGCCGACGGAGCGACGGGACTACTGTAGCGCCAACCGGTGGCCGAAACCGGTCAATTCCCACCGCGTGAGGTATCGGGTCAGCAAGTTTCAACATTGGCCGTCAATCGATCGTCGGTGATCTCATCCCGTGCCCGGCCAATGTTGAAATTGGAACGCCCGACCCCAACCCCTTCAGCCACAAGCTGACGCCCGCCACCTTTTCGCGCAGGTTGCACCAACTGACGCGAGGTGTCTGGTGCGCGAGGCATCGGAAGAACGGGTCCACCAATTCGAGGCGGGTGGCTTCGGCGAGAGTCAAATCGGCGGGAAGGTTCAACGATTTCAGCAGGACCAGTTCGTCCGCGTCCCAACGCGCGGCGATCCAGGCGGCGATCGAATCGCTCGTCACGTCCCAGCGGTGAGGCAGCGCAGATCGATCCCGGCATTCGGCCTCGCGCAGGCAGGCTTCCACGTCGAGCAGCAGCGGTCGGTTTCCCTCGGACCACAGTGACTCGGCGGCCTCGCGTGAGGAGACCTCGCGCGATTCGGGCAACAAGTTTCGCACCAGTTCACGGTTGAGCGACAGGGATCGCAGCGCGAGCCAGTGCGCGGCCTCTTCGGACAGCGCGTGGATGCGGCTCCAGTCACGCACGACATCCGCCGCCGCGCCGCCTCCCACCACGATCAGCGATCGTTCGCCGGGGCGTTGTTCAAGGACCGCCCTCAAGCGTGCGGCGAGATCAACGCACGCGAGCAAACTGCCGCCCAGCTTGTAGACGACCAGCCCCATGCCGCGCAGCCTCCGCTGGATTTCGACCGGCACACCCAATGAAAAAAGCCCCGCACTTTGCGGAGCTCGGTGAATGATTTGAGTGGCCAGGGCCGGGATCGAACCGGCGACACCAGGATTTTCAGTCCTGTGCTCTACCAACTGAGCTACCTGGCCAAACTTGAGTTGCCTCACAACGCAAGACCCTCAAGTCGGGCGGGAGGATGACGGATGATCCCATGCCTGTCAAGGTTCGGCGTTTAGTCGTCACGCGGCTCGGTTTTGTGGACGATTGATGGGCGATCTCACGCCGCGCGACGCTGGCGACATCGCCGCCAGGATGAGACACTGCCGAGCGTTCGGTCCTCCGATTCTCTCTGCCGCCTTCTCGTGAACCGCTCGAATCCGCTCATGTATGACACCGACTCCGCGTCCGTTCGGCGAGCCATCGTCCAGCAGTTGGAAGGCTATCGACGAGCCGGACTGACTCACTGGACGAAGATCGTTCCGCTGCCGGTCGAGACGCCCGCGTCCGTCACCTCGGCAACTGCCGGTGCCGCGCGAGGCCCTGTGTCGAGCAGTTCGCTCGCGACGACAGCGAACGCTCGCGCGGAAGTCGCTCAACCTTCTCTCACTCGAATCGAATCCATGCCTCCCGCGTCTCGATCGAATCGTAGTTCGTCGTCCGTTGCCTCCACAGCGGCCTCGCCCCCGTTGGCCTCTGGCTGTGCGGCGTTTCAACCGCTGAACCTGCCGCGCGACGAGCGAGTCTCGCAACTCGCCGTGCTGGCCGAGCGAGTCGCTACGTGCGTGAGATGCCAGGAACTGGCGAGTACTCGCAAGCAGACCGTCTTCGGCGTCGGCAATCCCGAAGCCAAGATCATGTTCATCGGCGAGGCCCCCGGTGCGGATGAGGATGCGCAGGGCGAGCCGTTCGTCGGCCGGGCCGGTCAACTGCTGAACGACATCATCAAAGCCTGCCGCATGCAGCGCGAGGACATCTACATCTGCAACGTCCTGCGCTGCCGACCGCCTGGCAACCGCCTGCCGTCTCCCGAGGAAGCGGGCCACTGCCGCGAGTACCTCGACGGCCAGATCGCCCTCGTCAATCCCGAGTACATCGTTTGCTGGGGCACGACCGCCGCGAAGAACCTGCTGGCGTCCGAGTCCACCATCGGCAAGCTGCGTGGCCAGTTCTTCCAGTACGGCCGCGCGAAAGTGCTCTGCACCTATCACCCGTCGTACCTGCTGCGCAACCCGGCGGCGAAGAAGGACGTGTGGGAGGACATGAAGCTCCTCTTCCGCGACATGGGCGTGGACCTGACCGCGAAGACGTGAACGACGCGGTGGCAGCTTCATCGCGTCCCCTCGAAATGTTTTTGGGGGCTTGTAGGGTGCGTGGAGTCCTCGGAACGCACCATGCCGAGTTCGTATCGCCCGGTGCGTTCCGAGGACTCCACGCACCCTACGACTACGACTCGACATCATCGCCAGACGTGACATTCGATTTTGCATCGTCAGGCCCGAAGAGGCGGCATACGGTAGCCCACGGCGCAAGCCGTGGGAACCCGGACGAGAACACCACGAAAGCCCCGGAGGGGCGACATATCCTCGGGGTCACGAGTGTTGAGCCAACCGCCACGGTGCTCACCTCCACCGAGAATATGGCGACTCTTCCGCACCGCCGATTGAGCCGGATGAATTGTCCGGCTCCGCCATCCGACAAGTGTTTTGGAAGTGCAAAGCCTCGGATATGCCGTCAACTTCGCCGTGCTGGATGCCGCAGATTTTGGTGCGCCGCAGCATCGCTACCGCTTCGTAATGATCGGATCACGGAGCGGCCTACCTGTCGCCATTCCGAAGCCGACTTACGGGCCACTGTCTCCGAGCGGGCAACCGTGGAGAACACTGCGCGACACGATCTACGATCTCCGAAACGATCCTGGCCCACATTCCGATTACGGGCCGGAAATGGCCAGATTTTTCTCGATGGTCCCCCCGGCGGGACGTGGCGACACCTTCCTCGGCATCTTCAAGAAGAGGCGCTCGGCCCGGAGGCGTTTGCGGCTGGCGGCGGCAAGACAGGATTCTTCCGGAGGCTCTCTTGGGATTCCCCGTCACCGACAATCACCGGACGTTCAAACCGCAAGGCCAGCGCGGTCTGCCACCCGGACCATGCTCGCCCGTTGTCCGTACTTGAATCCGCCCGGTTGCAGGGTTTCCCCGATGATTGGCAGTTTGAAGGCTCGATGAGCAGCCAGTACATGCAGGTTGGCAACGCCGTGCCGATCAGCCTCGGAATGGCAATCGGCAACGCCATCGCCGCGCACGATTCGGCGACACGCAAGCCAGCCGCGATCAACTTGGACGTGGAGCATTTGCTCGCCACAGCAACCGCACGACTTGCGCGCGACCGCGCGGAACAAACGCCGCGCGAACCCAAGCCAACTGTCGCTGTTTGCAGACGCGGCATCCGGGGTGGATGAATGACGCAGGTTCTGCACGTACCCGATGACCATCCGCTGAACTCACTCAACGCCGCTTTGCTGACGAGGTTGGTGCAGTCGCAGTCCGACATGATCGACATGGAGTTCAACTGTGTTGGCGAGTTCTTAGCCAGAGTGCTCGACGATCTGCGTGTCACATTAGTTCTGCCGCCATCCCTGCTGGACGAGCACGTCTCGGCCGTGGCGGACTTGAACCATAAAAGCCTCGTCACTCTATTTACGGAACTGCTCCGCACCAACGGAGTGCCGGATCAAGCCATCCGACTTCAGGCCACCAATCAAGCGCATCAGGCCCAACTGGTGCGGGCCTTCAAACAGCCGGGCCAAATTGTGGACGCGACCTGTGACAGGGTGTCCGCCATCGTGGCCGGGTTTCCGCGAAGCGCTGCGGATATCCTGTGTGGACGCAATCCGGGCGACGTGCTTGATCCATACATTTTGGCCGCCTCGCAACAGCTCGTGTATGGCGGCGACCTTGAGGGAACGCTCACTGCTGCCGTGGCCCACAAGATACTGATGATGATTGAGGGGCTGATGGGCCATCTGCATGAGGACGTGATCGGGGCGATGCTTGGTAATGTGAGAGCGCCGGAGCCGCGCGGGGAAGAGGCTTTGCCCACCAAATACGGCGGCCCACAAAATGTAGGGTGGGCTGTGCCCACCAACTCACAAGCCAAAGTGGTGGGCACAGCCCACCCTACGATTTGATAGGCAAAGCCCGGGGAAGACCAGGAAACATTTGACCCGGCCCGCAATCTTTTTCCGGGTGTTGACATTGTTCAGCCGCCTCTCGCCAACCGGCCGCTCCGCTTTCATCAAGTCAAAAGCAAGACGGGTTCCGCGAAAGGCGGCGATGGACGCCGCGGGCGTCTATGCGCGATTGGTCAACCGTACGCGATGGATCACCTCTTCATCGAGGAACTGAAAGAGGAATACGAACAAACTCAGCGCCGACGGCTTCCGCGCCCTGGCCATCGCCAGCAAGGAAGTCGCGCCGCATGGCGTCGTCGCCGGCGACATCACGCCTTAGGGCGAGTGCCGAGTTGGTAGCGGAGGGTGCGGGCCACGTTGATTCAGCCGCGATTAGCAGCAGAAGTCAGCTCGACGAGGTGGCCGTCGGGATCGCGGACAAAAAGCTGGACCGCTCCGTCAGGACGCAGCTTCGGGGGCGAGACGAATGGAATGCCGAGTGCCTCGATCCGGCGACCGGCTTCGTGGGCGTCCTCGACCAGAAACGCAAAGTGGTGTCCGCGCGAGTTGGCTCCCCCGCCGAGGCCCGCCGGTCCCGAGCCTTCAAATTCGAGGATCGTGTGAATCAAAGTCGCTCCCGCCTGAAACCACTGCCCGGCGAAGCTGAAGTTCGGCCGAGCCACTTCGTCCATCCCGAGCACTTCGACGTAGAACCGCCTCGTCGCGGCGAGATCCTTCACGACGATCGTCACATGGTCGAGTGACTGCACTCGAATTGGCGCGGGTTCGGGCATGGGACATGTCTCCAAGAATGATCGTCAGTCGTCGGCACTTACCGTAGTCCGGTCGCTCCGCCGACCGGTGATCCCGCCGGCGGAGCGGCGGGACTACAGCAATGTCCACTATCCCGCCATAACCGATTCGCCAACCGACCACTGCGCGCCGTCGCGGAGGACTCGGCGGTAGAGGGTGTCGCGCTCGACTGGGATGCGACCCGCTTCGGTGATCAGGCGGTTGAGGTGGGCGACCGTCAGGCCCTCGGGAGTCTTGGCTCCGGCGTCGTGGTAGATGATCTCGTGGACCACGGTCCCGTCGAGGTCGTCGGCTCCGAAACCGAGGGCCACCTGCGCAATCTGCTCACCCAGCATGATCCAGTACGCTTTGATGTGGTCGAAGTTGTCGAGCATGATCCGCGAGAGGGCGATCATCCGCAGGTCCATCGTCCCCGTCGGCTTGATGATGTGATCGAGACCCGTGTTCTCGGGATGAAACGCCAGCGGGATGAAGGTTTGAAACCCGCCGGTCTCATCCTGCAAGGCCCTCAGTTTGCAAAGGTGGTCAATGCGGTGCTGTGCTTGCTCGACGTGCCCGTAGAGCATCGTCGCATTGGAACGCAGGCCAAGTTGGTGAGCGGTGCGATGGCAGGTGATCCAGTTCTCGCCATCGGCCTTGTGTTCGCAGATTTGGTCGCGGACTTCGGGATGGAAGATTTCGGCACCGCCACCCGGCAGGCTGCCGAGTCCCGCGTCGAGCATCTGCTTCAAGACCCACTCGGTCGATTGTTTGGTGATGAAGCTGAACCAGTTGATCTCAACCGCCGTCCACGCCTTGATGTGGATCTCGGGACAGGTCTCGTGCAGGACGCGGACGATGTTCACGTACCAGTCGAACTTCTTCTGGTGATGCAGGCCGCCGACGACATGAATCTCGGTGGCTCCTTGCGACCGCGCTTCGAGGATTCGTTCGCGCAGCATGTCGTCCGAGAAGACATACGCCTTCTCGTCCTTCAGGTCCGACCGGAACGCACAGAACCGACAGCGATAGACGCAGACGTTGGTCGGGTTCAGATGGATGTTGGTGTTGTAGTACGCGAAGTTCCCGTTCTTCCGCTCGCGCACGATGTTGGCCAGCCGCCCGAGAGCCAGCACATCGGCGTGCTCGTCGAGGTAAAGGCCCTCATCGAACGAGACGCGTTCTCCCGCGAGGACTTTTTGTTCGATCTGTCGAAACGTGGCTGACTCGGTCATCGTTCGTTGTCTGTTTCTGGAGGGAATTCGCTGTCTGGTGAAGTCGGGGGCGAATTGTAGTCGGGGCGCTGCCAATCAGCCACGCGGCTCGATGTAGGATGGGCACTCCTGCCCGTCCATCTTCGCAAAGGACCGGACGGGCAGGAGTGCCCATCCTACATCGCGTTATCGCCACCACAGATCGACGAGTCCCACCGCGAACAGGCCGAGGCTGATCACGGCGTTCACGTTGAAGAAGGCGACGTTGACGCGCGTCAGATCGTGGGGCCTCACCAATGAGTGTTCGTAGAGGAGCAGACCCGCCACGGCCACGATTCCCGTCAGGAAGACCGGCCCCAGACCGGCGAAGTGCCACAGGGCAAAGAGGGCCGCGATCGTGAGGAGGTGGCTGACGAGGGCGACTCGCAGCGCGATCGGGATGCCCCAGCGAGACGGGATGCT
>JAYUFF010000077.1:0-2816 GCA_043738825.1 Schlesneria sp. | reverse complement strand
TGCTCGACTCAGTCAAGAAGCTGCGAGACAAGGAACCGTCTGAACGCTGGCGAGCAAACTACGACCTGATGCACGCCCAATGTCTGGCCTATCGCGTCCGTCTGTTCCAACTCTTGTTGTCGCTCGACCAGCACCAAAAGAACAAGCCGAAGCCGAAGGACGAGAAGAACAACGAGTGGGACATTCATCGCATACCGCAACTGCTCGAACCCGACAAGGAGCAGATCAAGCTGACCAAGGTCGATCTGGACGAACTCAAACAGCAGAACGAAACGGCGCGGGCCGAGTATCAGGCCGTGATCGAGAACCACCCGCGCACGCCCTATGCGCG
Organism: Schlesneria sp.; assembly: GCA_043738825.1. Lineage (GTDB taxonomy): Bacteria > Planctomycetota > Planctomycetia > Planctomycetales > Planctomycetaceae > Schlesneria. The sequence continues at coordinate 2,485 of JAYUFF010000077.1, read as the reverse complement.
TCGAGCCCAGTGGGAGCTGCAATACGGTTTCGGAATGAAGTTCGCCGAAGTCTATCGCGACCCCCGCTATAACAACCTGACCGACATCAAGTTCCCAAAGCAGTAATCAGATCTTCGCTGGCCCGGCCGATCTCAACGGCCGGGCCAGTTTGTTTCTTTGCCGATGCGGCACCGGTGGATTCACTTCAAGCTGTCTGCTAAAACGGCGGCAACATTGGAAGCTGCGATCTTTTCGTCTGTACCACGTGCCATCGTGAGTGACTCACAAGCTGGCAGCATCTGCTACGGTCAGGTCGAGCCCATTTCGCGAGAGTCGGGAGGGTTGCCGTGATCTTTGATGTGAGTAAACGCGTGAAGCGCCGGATGGATGCCGCGCAGGGTTATCTGATGCTCGATCTACCCGATCGGGCGCTGCGCGAACTCGACGAGATTTCCAACACGGACGAGGCGACTTACGAGTACCACCTGCTGCGGGGTGAAGCCCTGCGGGCCAAGTCCGACCACCGCGCCGCACTCGAGGCATTTCGCAAGGCTCACGCGGCCAGCCCCGAGGATCTCGGCACGCTCATGGGGATGGCGTGGTGCTTCAAGCGGATCGATCGCGTGGATCAGTCCATCGAAATGATGCAATTGGCGTACGAGTCACACAAGGAGGTGCCGGTCGTGCTCTACAACCTCGCCTGCTACTACTCGCTGGCGGGAGAGAAGGAGCAGGCCCTGTCGTGGCTCGGCCGCGCCCTGCGCATGGACCGGGGGTTTACGAAGCTCGTTCCCAAGGAAACCGACTTCGATCCGCTGCGTGATGATCCCGACTTCCTGCATCTCCTCGAACTGACGACGAAATAAATCGCACAGATCGATTGTTCATTCCGGCGCAGCGTGCCATCCCGCGAATGACATTCTGGAAGGCTGCCGCATGTGGATGCAGGCTCTACTCGCCGACGATTTCACCGGCCTGCCCGGCATTCCCCTGAGCGGAGTTGCGTGGTGGCCGTACGCGCTGATGAGCATGCGTTTCACGACGGTCCTGTACTTCGCCTTCTGGCTGTGGATGGTGTGGCACTGTCTGCGAACCGAACCCGATCGGTTCCTCTGGCTGTGGGTGCTGTTCGTCGTGCCGGGTGTCGGGCCGGTGCTGTACTTCGTGTTGCGCTATCTCCCCTCGACCGAATTGTGTCCACCGTCGTTTTTCCGACGATGGACTCGCGGGAGGGATCTGGCCCGCCTCGAAACGGCCGCCGTGCAGATCGGCAACCCGCATCAGTTCATCCAGTGGGGCGATGCGTTGCGCGAGGTCGGTCGGTACGACCAGGCCGCCGCCGCCTATGACCGCGCCTTGAAAAAGGACGCTCTCAACTTGCCGGCGCTGTGGGGCGCGACTCAAGTCGCCACGGTGCGAAAGCGGCACGAGCAGGTTCGCCAGTGGACGCGGCAGATTCTCGACAAGGATCCGCAGTACAAGTTCGGCGACGTGTCGCTGGCACACGGCAAGGCTCTCGTCGAACTGGGCGAACGGGACGCGGCTGCCGCACACCTCGAGCAGCACGTCAAACGCTGGCGACATCCCGAGGCGATCTATCTGCTGGCCCGGCTCTGCGCCGACCAAGGCCACGCGCAACTGGCGCGCGATCATCTCCAGTCCGTCCTGCACGACATCAACGGCAGCCCGGCGGCGATTGCCCGCAAACACGGCCGCTGGAAAAGTCGGGCCAAACAACTGCTGAGAAAACTGCCCGTCGCGTGATCGAGGTGTCGCCGCCGAACAGCCGATTGAAAATCGCCGGGCCTGCCTCTGGCTTGCCCGCTTTTCAACTGGGGTGACGGGCAAGCGGGACGCGTACCCGACGTTTTTCAAGAGGCTGCTCAGCGGTGCCGGGCTTGAGTCGGTGCGTCTTCGATCATGGTTGTACTCGACCCGACTCTTTGGTCCGCAGCCCCTTGGCGAGCAGCACGACTTCGATCCAGTCGGCGTCGGCGCGAGTCGGCGGGACAGCGGGTGGGACTCGATAGTCGATGCGTTTGGCGAACGCCGCCTTCTCGTAGACCTCCTCAAAAACCGCTTGCAGATCGAGCGGCACGGGAGGTTCGCCCGGACCCAGCGGGATGCGCACGCGGGGCAACTTCTTGCGCAGTTGGATCGGCCAGACCGTTTGGATGCGACGGTCGCTGCTGCGGCCCGGCGTGAGGCAGACGAGGTGATCGCAACGGCCGTGACGCAACAGTTCGCCCGGCAAGGCGGCCACGGTCGGAAGGCCCTCGCGCAACAAGTCGATCTCCACCAGATGCGTGTCGCTCGACAAGACCTCGTCCTGCTTGGCGAGGTATTCCTCGCGGCCCGATGAACTGGCAGACTTGTTGGCCGGACTGAGTAACCCAATGACCGCGATCGGCTTTGCACAAAAAATGTAGGGTGGGCACTGCCCACCACAAACGATGGTGGAATGGTGGGCAGTGCCCACCCTACATGAAGTATGCAACCTGATTA
>JAYUFF010000076.1:0-2817 GCA_043738825.1 Schlesneria sp. | reverse complement strand
GCGATGACGCTGTTCCGCTATGTTCAATCGGTGGGACTGAAGCCCGTCGCGGCCGGCAACATCAAGGGCATGGTCGACTACTACCGCACGCCCGAGACCCAGCGTGGTTTCGCCGACAAGCACGACCAGGACGTGCGCAAGGTGACCTCGTTCGCCGACGCGACCAAGCTGTCGATGGAAACCTGCGTGCTGGCCAACGCCACCGGCTTCGGCGTCGGCCGCCGCGGCATGTTCGGCCCCGCGTGCGGCTACGTTCGCGAACTCGCCCACCTGCTGCCGGGCGAGGCCATGCTCAATGGCGGGATCGTCGACTACTCGGTCGGCGCGGCGCCGCACACCGGCGGCTTTGTTGTCGTGCACGAGGTCAACCCGTACAAGCAGACGCAGCTCGCGTACTACAAGCTCGGCGACGGGCCCTTCTATGTCTTCTACACGCCGTTCCATCTGCCACACATCCAGCTGCCGTCGACGATTGCGCGCGCCGTGCTGCACCGCGATCCGACGGTCGCCCCGATCGCAGGTCCGTCGTGCGAGGTGGTCGCAGTTGCGAAACGAAACCTGAAGGCCGGCGAGCGGCTCGATGGTGTCGGCGGGTTCTGCGCCTACGGTCTGATCGATGGCCACGTGGCCGCTCGCGCCAGCAACGCGCTGCCGATCGCGATGTCGGAGGACTGCGTGCTGGTGCGTGATGTCGACAAGGACAGCGTTGTCTCGTTCGACGATGTCAGGTTGCCGCCCACCCGGTTGATCGACGAGTTGTGGCACGAGCAGCAGCGCCGCTGGCCCGTGCCAGCGAAGCCGGTCGCGGCGCGCGAGCGCGAACGGGCGTTGCCGGCCGTGGCCGCCTGACGGGCGGCGGATTCGCTTGCCCATGCAAAAGTCGCCAATGAGAAGGTCCGTGGTCGAGATGATTTCCTCGGGAAGGTTTGCCCTGTGACAAATATTGTTGTTCTCGGTACCGGCATGGCGGGCTTCGGCGCTTCGCACCGTTTGAAGGCGGAAGGGATTCGGCCGGTCGTCTACGACAAGGCGACGTATTTCGGTGGACACACTGCGTCCTTTCGCGATGCCAACGGCTTTGTGTTCGATCTGGGGCCGCACATCTCCTTCACCAAGGACCCGCGCATCCAGGAACTGTTTGCGCGCCTCGTGGGCGACAAGTACGAGGCCGTGCAAGTCAAGCTCGACAACTACTGGCGCGGACTGAAACTGACGCACCCGGTGCAACTGCATCTGAACGGTTTGCCGCATGACCTGACCATCGACATCATCACCGACTTCGTCAAGGAGCACGACGTCGAGCACCGCCCGATCGCCAACTATGAAGACTGGCTGATCGCAAGCTACGGGCGCAAGTTCGCCGAGACGTTCCCGATGACCTATGGTCGCAAGTACCACCTGACCACGGCCAGCAACATGACCACCGACTGGCTCGGCCCGCGGATGTACCGGCCCAGTCTTCAGGAACTTCTTCGCGGAGCGCTCGGCCCGTGGAGCCCGGATGTTCACTACATCACCAACTTCCGCTATCCGACCCACGGGGGCTTCGTGTCGTACATGCGGGATTTTCCGGACGTCGCCGACATCAAACTCGGGCACGAGTTGATCGCCGTCGATCCGCGTGAGAGGTTGCTTCGCTTCGCGAACGGGGTCACGACGCAGTATGACGCGCTGGTCTCGTCGATCGCGTTGCCCGACCTGATTCCGATGATCACCGGCGTTCCGCAAGACGTGGTCGGCGCCTCGCAGCGCCTGGCCTGTTCGACCTGCGTGCTGGTCAACGTCGGTGTCGATCGCGACGATCTTTCCGAAGCGCAGATCACCTACGTCTACGACGAGGACATCTGCTTCACGCGTTTGAGCTTTCCCCACATGCTCTCGTCCGAAAACGTTCCGCCCGGCTGCGGCAGCATTCAAGCGGAGGTGTACTTCTCGAGCAAGTACCGACCGCTCACCCGCGAGCCCGAGGACCTGATCGACGACGTCATTGCCGATCTCCGCCGCACCGGCATCCTTCGCGAACAGGACAAAGTGCTGTCACGCCATGCCAAGGTCGTCCGCCACGCGAATGTGATCTTCGATCTCGATCGCACCGCGGCACTGAAGACCGTTCACGGCTATCTGGACGAGATCGGCATCCTCTACTGCGGCAGGTACGGCGATTGGGGGTACATGTGGACGGACGAAAGTTTCATCAGCGGAGAGCGCGCGGCGGAGTCGGCGCTTTCAACTGTCCCGGCCTGAACATATGAACTCCGTTTCAGGGCCTAGAGTGAGCGTCGTTATTCCCGTCTTTAACGGGGAGCGGTTGATTGCCAACGCCGTCAGTAGCGTGCTGGCTCAGTCCTACGCCAACTGGGACCTCACCATTGGCAACAATTGCAGTACGGATCGCACCTTGGCGATCGCTGAAGAATTGGCGGCGCGCGACCCGCGCATCCGGGTCCACACGTATTCAAAGCATGTCTCCGTTGTGGACAGTCACAACACCGCGTTCACCCTCATCTCGGAAGAAGCGAAGTACTGCAAGATCCTTGGAGCCGACGACTGGCTCTTCCCGAACTGCCTCGAAGAACTGGTAAAGGTCGCGGAGGCGAACCCGACAGTCGGCATGGTGACTTCGTATTTTCTAGCGGGAAGGCGAGTCAACGGTCTTGCGTTACCCTATCCCAGCCATTGCATGTCGGGACGCGAATTCGTAAGGCTCCGCCTATTGACTGGGCTCAAGGGAACCGGTAGCCCATCCGTTTCGTTGATCCGCGCGGATATCCTGCGGAAAAAGCGGCCGTTCTACAACCCGCTCAACTACGCCGGGGA
>JAYUFF010000075.1:0-2822 GCA_043738825.1 Schlesneria sp. | reverse complement strand
GGGTTGGACGCGGGATTGCTGAGACGGATGTCATCGACCGGGTCGATGATTCCCTTGCCGTTCAGGTAGCTCCAGTAACGGTTCGAGAGGCTCTTCGCAAAGTACGGGTTCTCCTTCGCCGTGAGCCATGTTGCCAGCTTGATGCGCGGCACGTCGCTCGACAGATCGACTCCTTCGAGTTGGAACGGGAAGATCGCCGCTGCGGGTTGGCCGGTGCCGACGTGAGTCACCAGCGCGGGCGACCGCATGTCGTAGATGACCTCTTCCTCGCCCTTCTTGCCTCCCTTGCGACCGACTCCGCCGAAGAACGACGAGAGTTGGTAGTACTGCGTCTGCGTCCACTTCTCGAACGGATGGTCGTGGCATTGGGCACAGACGAACCGCGTGCCGACGAAGACCTGCGTCATGTTCTCCATGACTTCGCGCGGTTCGCGGGCGATGCGGTAGTAGTTGGCTGGAGGATTTTCGAGCGTACTGCCGCTGGCCGTCATCAGCTCGTAGACAAACTCGTTGTAGGGCTTGTTGGTCGCGACCCCCTGGCGAATCCAGTTGCGGAAGGCCCACACACCCTGCTCGTTGATGAACTTGCGATTCGACAGCAGCAGGTCGCTCCACTTGAGCGTCCAGTGATCGACGTAGTTAGGCGAGGCGAGCAGGTCTTCGATCAGCGCGGCGCGTTTGGTTTTCGAGTCTCTGGCGTCGTTGAGGAACGCTCGCGTCTGGTCGGCCGTGCAGGGAAGACCCGTCAGATCGAGCGACACCCGGCGCAGGAATTCGGCGTCGGTGCAGAGATCGGCCGCCTGAATTTTGAGCTTCTTCAGTTTGTTGTTGACGTGCGTGTCGATGAAGTTGAACTCGGGCGAGTCCTTCCAGGCGTAGCCTTCGCGCGTGCCGAGGACCACGACCGTGTTCGACGCATACGTTCCCTCGTACCTCACCAGGATCGACGACTCGCCACGTCGGATCGCCTTGACCTGACCGGCCGGGCTGACCGAGGTCACTTCAAAATTGCTCGACTCGAAAATCGCATCGCGCGACACGTCGCGAGTCGTTCCGTCGGCGAAGGTGGCCATGACGAGCATCTGCTGCTTCTGCCCCGACCGATCAAGAACCGGGTTCTTCGGCAGGATGTCGAGCTTCACCGGGCGGGTCGCCTCGCTGAACTTGCAGCCTTCGGCGATCCATTGGTGGACGATCTTGTAGGCGCGGGACTCTTCATCGAACAGGAAGCCTCCCTCGTGCGGCACGCCCTGCGTCGGCTTCAGCAGCATCAGACTGTCGCTCGGATTGGCGCGGTTGAAGCGGCGGCCGGACACATCATCCACGAGTGCCCGGTAATCGTAGATCGGGTCGTAACCGCGCAAACTCAACTTGAAGCCCTTGCGCCCCGCTTGAGCACCGTGGCAAGTTCCCGCATTGCAGCCGACCTTGGCCATGATCGGTTCGACATCGCGAATGAAGTCGGTCACGCGCGGCGAGACATCCTTGACCTCAACCGGCACCTTGACCGTCTGACCACCCGCCGCAACGATCAGCTCAGTCGAGCCGACAGCAACCGGCACGGCGTAGCCATCCTTATCGACCGTAATTTGCGGTCCGCCTGCGGTGCGAGTGGCCGTCTCGGAGAGATCGACCGACTTGCCATCGGCCGTTTGCCCGACGACCAGCACGCTGCGCGCATCGCGCACGTCGCTGAGTATCAGCCGGTCGGGAATGGTCTGAAGTTTGACAATGGCTGGCGCTTCTTGAGCCTGCACCAGCGATGCGACCGACAGACTGACTGCCAGTGCGACCGTCAGCGAACCAAGTTTCCAAGTGCGTTGCATTTGAGCGACTCCTGTGGAGCGATGTTGATCGTCATGAGAAGAGCAGAATTACTTGCCAGCCACTGCGGGCGTGATCGTTACCGGGACAAACTCTTTCACCAGGGCACCGGTCTCGGCGTCGAATAGTCGGACCACGCCATCGAGGCCGCCCGTCGCGACCTGTTTGCCATCGGGACGAAACGCCACGGCGAAGACTCCCGCCGAGTGGCCCTTCAATTCGTGCAGCGGAGCTTCGGTGTCGGTCTTGTAGATGCGAGCGGCCCCGCTGGTGGCGTTGCTGCTGCCGACAACAAACTTGCTGCCATCGGCGTTGAATTCGAGGCTCACCACACGGCCGGTCAGCTTCGCGTAGCTGCGCAGCCGGTTGAAGTCGTCTCCAATCTGACGGGCCTGCGTCCGGAAGATCTTGTAGAGCTTCGGCTCACCATCCGCGCCGCCAATCAGAAGTTGTTCCTCCTTCGGATGACGCTGAACAGCCATGATGCCGCCCTTCAGTGCGCCGGGAGTGATGCTCGTGATGTTGTCCACAAACTGCGAGGTCTTGAGTTCGGTCAGCTTCATCGACATGTCGCGACTGATGCTGATGACGTGATCGTTCTTGAGCGAGAATGCGGTGCCGTAGACAAGATCCGAGTGAGCGTCCATCGACATGACCTGCTTGCCGTCGGCGACATGAATCGCCCGCACGCGGTTGTCGTACGTCCCGAACGACAGCAGCGAGCCATCGTCGTTGAAGCAGGCTCCGTACAAAGTATCGAAGCCGACGGTGTCGGTTCGCAGCAATTCCTTCTTCGCCATGTCCCAGAACTGAATCTCACCGAACAGCGACGGGGCACCGCCTGCTGCGGCGAGTTTCGTTCCATCGGGCGAGAAGCGGATGGAGTTGATCTTCGGCGAGCGGCCGATCAGCCGGGCGACCACTTCGCTGCCGTCGGCCTTGTGCAGCAGAACCTCGTGATAACCCGAGACCGCGAGCAACGTGCTGTCGGGTGAGAA
>JAYUFF010000074.1:0-2825 GCA_043738825.1 Schlesneria sp. | reverse complement strand
CGCCAACGAAGTCCGCTCGATGACGCAGGGCAAGGGAACCTTCAGTATGGAGTTCGCCAGATACCAGATGCTGCCTCGCAACCTGGTCGAAGAGGTTGTCGAGAAGCGCAAGAAGGAAAAAGCCGAACGCGCCGCCATGGCCAAGTAATGCGACGGAGGATGGGCACTCTTGCCCGTCTGGCTTTCTGTCGTCGATCACGCGAAGCCCGGCTTGATTCAAGCCGGGCTTCTCTGTTTTGAAGCGACTCAATTTGGCAGAATCCCCCACCAACCAATTCAACCCCCGCACGCACTTGGAGACTATCTCAATGCTCGCTGGCGACATGTACGCTCCCGGAAAGATCCGCCTGATCGACCAACTCGAACCGAAATTGAATTCCACCCCGCCGGAGGGAGTCTCGGGGCAGATCATTTTTCAGCCGGAAACGACCTGCCTGTGCGGGTCCGATCTGCCGTACTTCAACGGCTGGGACGAATGGCCGATCGAAACGGCCCACTCGCTGCACGAGATGATCGGCACGGTGACGGCCACCAACGGCCAGCGATGGAAAGTGGGAGACCGCATTCTCGCGGTCCCCGTCATGCAGCAGGGATTGGCCGAGCGATTCATCCTCGATGAGAACCGGGCCATCACGATCGCCACCAACGTTCCCGAGGAGCAGGCTCTGATGGCGCAGCCACTCGGCACGGCAATCTTCGCGCTGAAGAAGCTGCCCAATCTGCTCGACCTCGACGTGGCCGTGGTCGGTCAGGGACCGATGGGCCAACTCATGAACGGAGCGCTCGCCAACATGGGTGCCCGCCACATCATCGGCATCGACCTGCTCGAAGACCGGCTCAAGGTCAGCCCAAAAACGGGAGCGACTGCCACCGTCTGCAACTCGAAGGAAGATCCGGTTGCCGCCGTGAAACGCATCCTGAACGGCAACCTGCCCGACATCGTGATCGAATGCGTCGGTCATGCCGATCAGCAGATGAACCTTTGTTTCGACCTGTGCAAGCAGAAGGGCGAACTGCTCTGCTTTGGCGTGCCACCACAAATCATCAACGGCCTGCGCTGGCGAGACCTCTTCTACAAGAATGTCACCGTCCACACCTCGGTCAATCCCGACTTCCGCCGCGACTTTCCATTGGCCATGCAGTGGATCGGTGAGGGCCGCATCAACGTCGCGCCGATCATCACCCACCGTTTTCCGCTGGCTCAGTTGCAGGAGGCGTTTGAACTCTTCCGTGACCGCCGCGACGGAGCGATCAAGGTCATCGTCGAGTTCCCCGCAAAGTTCCGGTAGCACATGCTGCCAGCTTGTGCGTCTTCCGCCGTCTGAGAACTGACGCGGGAATAACGGTCGTGGCCGACGCTGCCAGCGTCGGTTCGGATGCTGGCAGCATCCGCCACGGTGAGTACATCTTGATGCGGCCGTCCTTTCGGCACGTTGTCTTCGCCCACGCTGGCAGCATGGGCTACGGATTCGGACCGATCACTTGTCACTTGCCGCACAGATCGAGCTGGCCTGTTTGCTGGAGGCGACCGCACGCAAGGCGGGCAACGTCCACCCGGCGGCGGCATTCGACGATCTGGATTACGCGGACTTCGTCGATGCGGCGCAGGCGGTCGCCGAGCCGCTGTCGCAAGCGCGAGAGATCGGACTCGGCCGTGCGATCCTCGGCGCGATGCAGGCCACTCGCGCGGCGCGAGTGCGGTCGAACGCCAACCTGGGAATCGTGCTGCTCCTCGCGCCGCTGGCCGCCGTCCCCGATGGCGTCTCACAGAACGAGGGTCTGCGCGACGTGCTCGGCCGGACGACCGTTGAGGATGCCGAATGCGTCTATGAGGCGATTCGCATCGCGCGTCCGAGCGGCCTCGGTCGCGCCGAGTCTCAGGACGTGAACGCCTCTCCGACGGTGACGCTGCGCGACGCGATGGTTCTCGCTGCCGGACGCGACCGGATCGCCGAACAGTATGCGACCGACTTCGATTACGTGCTCAACACGGCCCTCCCCTGGCTGTGCCATGACTGGCCGTGGCTGGGTCTCTGTCCGCTGGCGATCTTCGGACGAACGGGGATGCGCGACGAAGTGCCCATCGCTCCGTGGGAGTCGGCCATCATCAAACTGCAACTGCGGCTGATGGCCGACTCGTCCGATTCGCTGATCGTCCGCAAGTGCGGCGAGACCACCGGCGAGCAGGTCCGGCGACGAGCCGTCGAAATGCTGGACCTCGACTGGCCGCATGCCTTGCAGAGTTGGGGCCGTTTCGATGAACTCGATCTCTGGCTGCGAGCAGACGGCCATCGTCTCAACCCCGGCACGACGGCGGACCTCATCGCCGCGACCCTGTTCGCCGTGATGCGGGCGGGCCTGATCGAGTTCCCGTCGCGAGAGCGAATCCTGCAACACGCCGAGCAACTGTTGTTCGCCCCCACGAAAGGTCGAAGGTAATGACGACGGAACGCTATCGCGTGCGAGTCACCAAAGACCATCTGGTCTTCAGCGCGGCCCACTTCATCACGTTCAACAGCAACATCTGCGAGCGACTGCACGGCCACAACTGGCGAGTCGCCGTCGAAGTGGCCGGACCGCTCGACGAGAATTCTTATGTTTTCGACTTCATCGCGTTACGGGATGCCACGCAGAAGCTCGTCGGCGAACTCGATCACCGCGTCCTGCTCCCCACTCAGCATCCGGCCATCCACGTAAACGCCGACGACCGCGAAGTGACCGCCACCTTCGAGGCCCGCCGCTGGGTGTTCCCGCGCGAGGACTGCGTGCTGCTCCCCGTCGCCAACACGACCGCCGAATTGATCGCCCGCTGGATGGCCCTGCAA
>JAYUFF010000073.1:0-2825 GCA_043738825.1 Schlesneria sp. | reverse complement strand
GCCGGCAGGGCGTCGTTGTTCAGATGAGCGATCAGAAAGTTCGTGGCTCCATTTTCGGAACTGCTTCCCTCGGCAGCGACCAAGTCATAGACGATCTGATTCCACGGCCGGTTCGCCGCGAACGACATCCGTAAAAATTTCTGTAACGCGCCACGATCAACTCGCTGCTCGGATCGGCGACCAACCAGCAGGTTCGTCCAGATCGTGGTGAAGTTGCGGGCATAGGCGGTGTCGTCGAGCAGCCGATCGATCAACTGCTCCCGCTTGCCGGGACGAGTGTTTGCCAGAAATGACTCGGCTTCGTCCACGGTCGGGATGCGTCCGACCAGGTCGAGCGAGACTCGCCGCAACCACTCGGCATCGTCCGCCGTGGCCGACGGCCGAACGTCGGCGATCTCCCAACCGCGTCGAATCTCGGTATTGATGGCCGCGACAACCTGGTGCGAATCGAGTTCTTCGCGCTGCGGCTCGGGCGGCGCGGGAACAACCGTGACGACCGACTTCTCCGGTTCCGGCACCACCGCTGTCGAGGACGACTGAGTTGTGGCGATCTCGACGGGTTGCCCGTGATGACGCGGGGCGGATGGCGTGACGGTGTTCTTCTCAGCAGGACCGTTCGCCACCGAATCGGTCTCGTGCGAGTCGGCCGGATTCACGGCCACCTGATTAAAGTTGGCAGGGCCGTTCGCGGCGAACCACCCGATCACACCAACAAACAGACACGCGGCGACGGTTACTGCCGCAGCCAATCGGCCACGGTGAGACAGTTCTCGCGGCGCGACCACTGTGGCAGCAACCTCCGCTGGAGCCTTGGTGACATCGGTCCAAACCGGCAATTCGTCGGAGGACAACGCGGTCGCCGAACCGACTCCGGCGGCATCCCAGTACAGCGAACCGTGCAGATCGACGTAGCTCAGGTAGAACCAGCGAGCTTCGGCGGAACTCAGCACCAACCGTTCGAGCCGTGCGGTTTCCTCGCGCGTCAGGCGATCTTCGCACAACGCTTCGAGGAGCGGCGTCAGTTCGGTGATGAGTGTTTGATTGGACATTACGTCACTGTCTCTGCTGCCAGCCGGCGCTGGATGCATTCCATCAAAACTTTGCGAATCCGTCCGAGCGATTGATAGACCGAGTTGGCGGGTCGGCCCATCTGCTCGGCCACGTGCTTCCCTTTTTCGCCGATTGCGTAGCGTTGTTCGATCAACTTGCGATCCTTCGCCCGCAGCTTGGCCAGACATTCGACCAGGGCCGTGCGTCTCTGTTCAAATTCATCGGATCGTTCGAGCGCCTCCCGCGATACCGTTTCCAGAAACTCATCACTGAAGAACAGCCGACTCCGCTTCTTTCGAGTTCGAGACTTCATGACTTCAAAGTTGGCGATCTGACTGACCCACGCGAGGAAGTTCGTTCCCTCACGAAACTGCGAAAATTTGCTCCAGATGACGACGTTGGTTTCCTGCAAGACTTCTTCGGCTTCGATCGGGTTCGGCACCTGAGACAGGATGTACAGAAAGAGCCGTCGCTGGTGATGCGTGAACAGTTGCACAAACTCGGCACTCGGCGCGGCTGGTCGAGATTCGTCTGCGGAGCTGGATGCAACGTCACTCACGACAGAAGGTCCACTTCACTCGAACGGGGCTAGAACCAAACCGCTTGTGAAAACGGGGGGCTGTGTTGAGCAGCCCCCCGCGATTTTGTCACCCAATATCGAACGGCATCGGTTAGCCGATGAGTTCCTTGATGGCCGTGCCACCGTTGGCGAGCTTCATTGGGCGGCCACGCTTTGAGGTGTGGACCGTATCCAGCGGAATGCCGAGCGCGTGCGAAGCCGTCGCCCAGATGTCGCCGGGCTGGTAGCTCTGGCTGCTGGCCACAGAGACGCCGTCCTTGTCGGTCTCACCGACGGCAACGCCGCCCTTGAGGCCGCCGCCGCCGATCATCACCGACCAGCTATTGGCCCAGTGATCGCGGCCGACATCCTGGTTGATGCGCGGAGTACGGGCGAACTCGCCCATCCACACGAGCACCACGTCGTCCAACATGCCACGCTGCTTGAGGTCACTCGTCAGGGCGGCGATACCGGCGTCGAGGGCTGGCAGACGCTGATTCTTCAAAGTCTCGAAGACGTTCGCGTGCAAGTCCCAGCCGCCGAAATCGACTTCGACGAACGGCACACCCGCTTCGACCAAGCGACGAGCCATCAGCAGGCTGCGGCCAAACTGACCGCCGTTCCCCATCATGGCTCCGCCCGCCGCTGGTGCGCCGGTGTACATGTCGAGGGTTTCTTTCTTCTCTTCGCTGACCTTGAAGGCGGCCATCTGCTTCGAGGTCATCAGGTTGACGGCCTTCTTGTAGATATCCTTGTGGGCCTGACCCGACTCGCCGCGTTGCGAGTGGATGAAGTTGTCTTCAACAACTCCAAGCATGTTCAATCGCTGTTCGAGCCGACCGGGGCCTAAATCGCCCATATCCGCGTTGCGGATGTTGCCGCTGTTATCGACAAGGAACGGAGCGTGAGCCGCACCCATGAAGCCGGGGCTGGTGCCTCCGCCGCCAATGGAGACGAATGACGGGATCTCAAGCTCCTTGCGCTTCTGGCCCAATTCGTAGCTGACGACCGACCCGAAGGCCGGGTGAACAACGGTGGGGTTTGGCACATAGGCGGTGTGCATGTAATACCGGCCACGCCCGTGATCGGCTTCGCGAGTGCTCATCGCTCGCACGATGGACAGGTTGTCCATGACCGCAGCGGTCTTGGGCATGTGCTCGCTGATTTGCAGGTTGCCCTTGGTGTCGATCGGCTTGAACTCGCCACCGTTCTTGGA
>JAYUFF010000072.1:0-2828 GCA_043738825.1 Schlesneria sp. | reverse complement strand
TTTGTCGAGTTCTTCGGCGGCGACCGGCTCGCGGGCGAAGTCGTCTCGTTCCGGCCCGATTCGGGCACACCTTATGAGCATCTGCCGCCGCATCTCGTTGTGAAGCCGATCGCGGAAGTCCAACCGCCCGACGATCCGCAATTGGCCGAGGTGCGAGTCACCACCGAGTGGATTCGGCGTGTCGTCTGGCATCGCGTGGCGAACGAAGACTATCGGCCGGGCACGGTCTGGCTGCGGAGCGGCGCGATGCTGACCTACCGCACGCTGCGCTGGGGCGAGGATGCGGTGACGCTGCTCACCAGCGACGGCATCAAGGAGTTGTCGTTCGCGGAGTTGGGCGAGGTTCATCTGCCGAAGCTCGATCCGTGGGCGTGCTACTTCGACCAGCTCGCCGCGCTGACTCCGCAGCTCAAGTCGCGATTGATGCAACTCGACACGACCGACGGCAGCCGCTGGACGACCTCGACCGAACGCTTTCAATCGCGCCACCACGGCGATCGCAACCGGCCCGAGCAGTGGTATCAACTGCTACAACCGGCGTGGAGTCTCGATCCGGTGTGGCTTCGTTACCGAACGGTCCGCGCATGGCGGTTCTTCGCACCGACCGACGTGCCACTGACGAACTTTCAACCGGTCGAGGTCAAGCAGACGTCGGTGTTCGGCTCAGGCTGGCGCTGGCGGACGAATCAGAATGTACAACAGCGGCCGCTCCAATCGGCGACACAGGAATTTGGCTGGGGCTTCGGCGTGCAGGCCTCGTGCGATTTGACGTTTGAGTTTCCCGAGATGGCCCGCGCGTGGCGAGTTCAATACGGACTCGATCGCACGGCTGGACCGGGTGGCTTCGCGAAGGCGGCGTTTCTGGTGGGGAACGGCCAGGCCGTCGGGCCGCAGCCGAATCTGCAAGGCTCACAATCTGTCGGCGACACTGGTTGGCTGACGCTGCCGACGCTTCCGTCCAACCAGCGTCGCGTCACGCTGCACGCCGACATGGCTCACGAGGATCGTCCGCCGGGAGCCGATCCGTTCGACATCCGCGACTCGGTGAATTGGTACGAACCAGAGATCAGACTTGACCCGGCGTTGCTCGCAGCGGAAGTGTCGTCGCGAGTCGCCGCGCGGCTGAACGGGCTGCACGGTTGGACGGTCTCGCCGGGCGATGCGAAGTCGTTGAAGGTGGCCAACGTCGTCGATGTGCTCAATCCGCGCGATCCGCAGTACCGGCTGGTGGCTCGATCGGCGGATCGGTTCTACAGCGCCTCGCGCAACGTCAAGATCGGGCCGCAGCACCGCTGGCTGTCGGTCGTGGTCAGCCGCTTCCAGCCGGAGACGACTCCGACGTTCATGCAGGTCAAAATCGACGGTCGCTCGCAGGGTGAGTTTGAAGTCCCGCTGAGAACAGCACTCAGTGATCCCGATCCGATTCTGTTGCCGATCCACGAGCATCAGGGCCGCACGGTCAACGTCGAGCTGATCGTGTTCGGCACGGACGACAAGTCGCTCGTCGATTGGCGAGGTTTCGCACTGACGGCCGAACGTCCGGGAATCCTGACGATCTTCGAGGACGATCCCAAACTCGCGGCGCTCCTCAATAAGGGGGCCGGTACGGTCGCGCTCGATGAAGAGAAGCCGTACTCGGGGAAGGCCAGTCTGCGCGTGACGCCCGATGCCGGAGACAACGCTCAGATTCCGGGCCTCGACGTGACGATCGCCGATCAGCCGCGACTCGGGCAGTACCGCTACATCCTCTTCGCATGGAAACAGGCGACGGGGACGAGACTCGAACTTCAGTTCGCCAACGACGGACGATTGGGTGAGGCCATCGCGCAGCAGATGTTGCGGGTCGATCGCTTGAAGGGGCTGCCGGCTCGCGGTCGAAACGGCGTCCGGGGCGCGGCCGATGATCGCGGGCTGAGGCACGGCTTCACCTACGACGCCGGGACGCAGCGGCAATCGGCCGGCTCGCCCCTGCGATTGAACGGAGCGATGCCCAAGGACTGGCAGCCATTGCAGCGCGATCTCTTTGGCGACTTCGGCATGTTCAATCTGACCGGCGCGGCGCTGCGCTGCCTCGACGGCGAAGCGGCCTGGTTCGATCACATCTATCTCGCTCGCACGCCGCAGGACATGGAGTTCGCCCGCACGCAACTCGTCAATCCTCAACCGGCCCCTCCCGCGATCGACCCCAGCCTGCTCGACTTCGCTGTGAGGCGCGAAGACTACGGTCGCGTCATGGCTCCGTTCACGACACTTTTTTCGTCACCGGATTTGGTGCAGGGTCTCTATCGCGTGAAGGAGCACATGGGCCAGACGGATGTCCTGCGCACGCATCCCAACGCCCAGGACAAGCCCGCCGTGTTGCGCACGGGTCTGGTGCTGCCGAAGGACAAGCCGATGTTGGTCGATCTGCTCGTCTCGCACCTGCCGCTGTGCGACTGGCAGTTGGTCGTGAAGGCAAACGGCGAAGTGATTCACGACCAACTGATCGACGGCAAGTTGACGCTGCCTCAACGAGGCTTCGCCAGCATCCAGGTTCCGCTGAAGAAGTTCGCCGGGCAGAAGGTTTACTTGGAGATCCTCAACCAGTCGAACAACTGGTCGAACGAACACGCGCTCTGGAAACGGATCGCGCTGGTCGAGGAGTGAGCCTGCGAGCGTCACGTTCTTGTGACTGTGAGCGGCAAGGCGCTAGCCGCCGGTGATGAGATGACCCAAGACCGTGGGCTAGCGCCCAATGGCACTTACTTTAGGATCGACGTGAGCTTGGCACGAGTTTTGCGCCAGTCGTTTGATTCCTTTGGCCAGGAGTCAAATTGGCATGGCGGCCA
>JAYUFF010000071.1:0-7458 GCA_043738825.1 Schlesneria sp. | reverse complement strand
CGGTGTCATTGAGGTAGTCGTGAAGCTCATCGGGAGTCGGCGGGACACCGAGCAGATCGAGCGTCACGCGGCGAATGAGCGTCGCGCGATCCGCCTCGGGCGACGGTGCGATCCGTTCCCGCTCCAGCCGCGCGACGACGAAGCTGTCGAGCGGACTGCGAACCGCGCCACGAAGCGTCACATCGGGAGGGACGTGCCGTTGGACCGGTTGGAACGACCAGTGGTCGCTCTTGCGCGAGGCCGCAGCGTCGGCGATCTCGTTCGCGGGAGACTTGGCACCGTCATCGATCCACTTGCGGATCAGAGCGATCTCAGCGGCTGAGAGACTTGGTCCTTCAGGAGGCATCTTCGAGATGCCCTCGGCCCCCATGATGGCCTGGGCGAGAATGCTCTTCGCAGAGTCACCCGGCACGATCGCCGGGCCGGTGTCTCCGCCATCAAGGATCCCCTGCGCCGAGTCGATGCGCAGTCCCGACTGCTGCTTTTGCGAGCCATGACACAGCGCGCAGTGCTTCGCCAGCAGCGGCTTGATCTGGGTCGAGTAGCTCTCGCCGACCGCAGCCTCCTGCGCGAGGGACATCGCGCCGCACAGCAGCAACCAACTGAACGAGCATCCAATCCAACGGGGCATGTCGTGGTCCTCACGCTGTGGCCGAACGGCGATCTGTCACGGCTGACGAGTATCCCGGCAGTTCAAGGCAGGGTCAATCGGCAACGAGGTCACGCCGGGGCCATCGCCTGTTTCAAAGTAGGGTGGGACCAGCTCGCTTCGAGCGCCGGCCTGCTCTCAGGAAACATCGCGAATTGCTGGTGAGCCGGCACGGCGAAGCGCCGCTGGTCCCGCCCTATATCCTGCTCAGCTTCAAAAAAACATTGGCCCTGGGCGTCACGCAGCCGGCACCCAAGGCGAGCGGCAAAGGAGAATCGGAGCCTCCCGTGGAACTGAACCGATCATGCCAGCGGGAAAGCCACTCATGCCAGCGGGAAAGCCACCCCTCGAATCGTGCATTGGAAATGCGGGTCGTCCGATTCAACGGACGCTAAAGAATCCGCCGCCGCCCCCGCGCTGAGGCATTTGTTGCCAGGGCGATTGCTGTGGCGCGGGAGGCCGCTCGGTGGCTTCGGTCGCGCCGCGCCGGGCATCGACCGTTCGGCCGAGAGTGGTGTAGGCTTCGGTCAGTCGGAGAATCAATTGCGGCGAGAGCCGCTCGCCTCGTCGCAGCACCGGCTCCAGAAGTTGAACGATCTCCTCGGTACGGTTGGCTCGTTGCAGAGTCTCGATGATCCACAATCGCCGTTCCGCGCCGATGCGCTTCGTGCGGAGCAAATCCAGTGCAATGTCGCTCGCCAGCGTGGCGTCTTCGGTGAGTTCAGCCTGACGAAGACGCAGATGTGTCCGTGTGGCCGCGTGCTTGGCGGTGTCGGCCAGTTTGCCGAGGATCGCCGCCTGCCCGGGCTGATCCGCCTCCTGAAGAACGAAGCTGCCGTACAGACCGCGATCCGAGTGCTTCATGGGCAGAGCCTCTTCAGCGGCGATGATCAGACTCCAACGACGTTCACCCGGCGGGTGCCAGCGGGCTTCGCGGAAGAACAGTTGAGCCAGCTCTTCGCCCGTCGGCGGGCCTGTGCGGCGGACTCGTTCAAAATAGACGGCGGCGAGGTCAAACAGTCCCTCGCGTCCGAACAGGTCGCCCAACTCCGCGAGTTGCCCGGTCGTCAGGTTCTGCTCGGCGAGTTGCTTCGCGGTGGCTTCGGCCTCGCGCGGGCGCTTGTTTCTCAGCAGCAATTCCACGCGCAGCAATTGCCGCGTGATGCGATCCGCTTCGTTCGTCGTGAGGCCGATCGCGTGATCGACGTGCGTCAGTGCCATTTCAAAGTTCTCGAAGCCGATGGCGAGTTCCGCCAGTTGATCCCAAAGTTCGGCCGTGCGGAGTTCGACGGGAGCCGCGAGCAGCATCTCATGCAGGCCGATGCTTCCGAGCGTATGGAAGTTTCCGGGAGTGAGCAGCCGCAGCAGGTCACTGGGACCGGCCGCCGCCACGCGAGACAAGGCGGCTCGCTGTTGACGAGCCAGTGCGGCACTCGGCTTGTCGGCGAACTCGCATGACCATGCCAGTAAAAAATTCAGCAGCGGCTGCTCGGGACGTTCGGCAACCAGTTTCGACAGGGCCTCGGTCGCGACCGCGTACTCGCCCTTGCGGAGTGCGGCGCGAGCCAGCGCGAGCGGCGCGTCGGTGACGCGCGGATCGACCACGACGAAGTCGCCCCAGTTTTCTTCGAGCGGCATCAGTGGAGCGACCGCTTCCTCAGAGACCAGCTCCCAGCGTTCGAGTTCTTTGCCGTTCGGATCGACGGCGACGATCAACTTCCCTTCAAACCGCAACTCGTACTGCGGCTCGCTGGCCACGACGCTGAGCCACTTCACCGGCAGACCCGACTGCTTCGAGAACGTGGCCTTCAGGAACGTCTCCTTCTGACCCGCAAAGTCGAGCCGCAGCGTGACGGATGCCGCGTTCTCCGAGTCAGCGCTGACATCGAACTCGCGCGCGAGTTCCTCATTCGAGCGATGCGGCAACCACGGGAGGACGCTGTCCGCCACCTGTCGCGCCGCGTCACCCCACGCTTCAATCTCGACGAGCGTCAGCCGCGGATAGGCCACCGCCGCGCGCGGTCCTTCGGCGCGCAGCGTCCGATCGGGCAGCACCAGTTCCATTCGCAGACCATCACGCCGGACAGTCACCTCGCGCCGCAGACCGGTCGCCGAGGAGACGCTGCGCCACCGCTGGTTGATCGCGGCGGAAACCTTCCGTGCGGCGAGTCGCTTCAATTCGTCGGCCTCATCTACCGCAGCCGGCTTCGGTTCGAGGTTGCCGCGCGGCAGATCGGTGATCGTCGGCCGGTCGAACAGCGTGATGAGATCGTCGATCCCTTCGAGCGAAGTCTGCCACGGCAGACTCTCGGCGACATAGCGCGCGCGTCGCAGTTGGACGAGGATTCGTTCGATCTCTTCGTGACCGCGCGACGACTGGCGGACGGTCAACGATCCCGTGAGCGGATGCGGCGTCATGGTGCCCCCCCCGCCGCTGGTCATCTCCCAACGCTGGCCAACGGTCTCTTGGAAAATTGTCATCAATGAGGAGTAGTCCCAGGCTTCGAGATCATGCGTGGAACTGCGCACCGGACGCCGAAGTCGGCCGGAACGTGTGGCTGAGGGGAGACGCCGCAGTTTGGCGAGTGTCTCTTGAATCTCTTCATGGACTCGCGCTGTCTGGCGGACGACGAACGAGAACGACGGCTTGTGAAATTCCATCGAGCCACCTTCTCCATCGACCTGCTCCCACTTTCCGCCGGTGTTTTCCTGGAGAATCGTCAGTGGCGTGGTGACATCGTGGTGGTACGACATTCGTCCACTTGATTGAAGCGACTCCCAGTCATCCGCCGCACTGGAATCGTTCGCCTCATTCGTCTGATCCGGTTCACCAACGGGCGCATCCTCGTCCACCATCGGCGGGGCCACATCACCGAGTCCGGCGATGGCGTTCGAGATCCCCGCGCCAGCGCCCATCATGGGAACGCCTCCAACGAAACCGCCTCCACCGAAGAAGCCACCACCACCTCCTCCTCCTCCAAATCCGCCGCCGCCAAATCCACCCATTCCGCCACCCTGTTGGCCACCACTCAATTGACCACCGAACCTGTTACCAAATGGAACGACAATCGGGGCCAACGGCAGGTCATCCACAATCCCGGCGGCAGAATAGATGCGTGTCTCCAACCACTCGTCCGCTTTGACTTGAGTGATGACGTTGAGTACTTCATCACGGATGACATGCGTCAGGCTGAGCGGATCGAGAATCTCTTGCAGCACGACTTTCGCGGGCAGATTCTGGACATCGAAGGTCACTGGCTGATCCGTTGCGATTCCGTCAGCCGACAAGCCGTCCTTGTCGAGCCAAATCGGTTCGCCCAACTCTTTCGACAGATAGGCGAGCACCTCGTTTAACGGAGTTTTCGCGAACTTGACGCTGATGGGCTGCTTCAGCCTCGCTTCGGTTCGTCGGCGTTGAGTCGCCTCAGCGAAGTCGATGTACGGATGGGCGAGGCGTCCCGGCGGCGGAAGCAGATCATCCCGCAAGAGGTCCAAAACCGGATAGACCTGCGTCGTGTGTTGTTCGTCGGCTTTGATCTTGGTGGTGATGCGAAGGAGATGTCGCGTCGGCACGCATTCCAACATGAGAGGTTCCAAGACGTGAGCCAGCAGCGACCGGTACGACACCCCTGAGAGATTGGTCACGTCGATCATTTGGTCAATCGCGATGCCGTCGTCGCTCAGTGCCCGAGTGTCGATCAACACGGGGACTCCAATCGACTCTTGAATGGCTCGGGCAAAGTCTTTCAGAGGCAGTTCCTTGTTGAAGGCCGGTGCCGGTTTGACGAGCTTGTCCGAGTGAGGATGCCGTTCGAGGAACTCGGGGTTCACGCCTCCGTGGGCGAAGCTGAAGAGGAGCGGCGTGAGTGCTGGCAGCGAGTCGCCCGCGCGGCGATCGGCCAGCGGTCGCCAGAGCTTGAGTTCGCTGAGCGTCGTCTCGCGCTGCAGCTTCTGTTTGGCTTGTTGATGCAGTTCATCGAACGCGGCGGTGTCGAACTTCTTCGCGGTGCCACGGACGGCCGACAGATGAGCCATCGCTCGCGCGGCGTCTCCCTCGGACAGGGCGCGTGTCGCGGCGGCAAGATGCTTGTCGAAGGCGGCCCGCTCCAGCTTGGCCTGCGCGGCCAAAGACTGATTGGCCTGAGCGGTCTCGTTCGGTGATGTCTTTCGATCCGGCGGGGCGAGGCTGCGCAGGTGCGGCGGCAACGGCAATGCTGCGACGGTTCCGCTCGGCTTCCAATAGCGATGCCGCTGCTTGCGGTCGATCTTCCAGCGGCCATAGTCTTCCTCGGACTCCAGCACCAGGAATGCCGTGTGAGGCGACATCAACGACCATTCTTGACACAGATCGACGATCTCGGTGCGGCCGCCCGGACTCACGATTCCCACTCCCGCCAGCAACTGCTGGAGCTTGTGTTGTGCCCACAGCCGACCTGTGAAGACATCGTCCTCGGTCGGTTTGTCCGACAGCGCGATCGAGTACTTCTTCTCGGCTTGCCCTGCCACGGCGACCGTCACGTCGAGTGATGTCGTCGGGTGACAGCGGCCGTACAGATGCAGCTCGCGACCGTAAGGCCATGAGCCGGCGACAAACAAGTCCTTCTCATCGACACCCTCGACGCGCACCGACTCGATCTTCGCCGCCGATGGCAGCCCCGCGAGTGACCACGCGAAAAGGTCGCCCAATCCGGTCGAGGCATCGTTCATCTCGACCAATCGTCCGCCGGTCTGCTTCACTCCCGAACGCAACCAACTCCGATCGGCCGTGGCGTCCGCGATGCAGATCGCGTTGAAGACGACCGGGTTCGGTTGGCGGCTTCCGAAATACTCGTGACTCCAACGGAATGCATCGGCCTGCAACGTGGTGATGCCGTCGCCGATGTAGACGATGCTCCGCCGCCTTCCAATGGGTGGAGCATCGAGTGAATCCGGCCGCCCAATCGATGCGTCATCGAACGTCTTCACCGCCTGATCGACACACTCTTCGAGATTGCTGGCCCCGAGCGAGAACTGATCGTCCAGTTTGCGCAGGGCCTCACGAACCTTGTCGCTGCCCGGCGCGAGCCAGCTCTCCATCAGTGGGCGATAACCAACATCGACGCATCCCAACCGCACGCGATCCGTGGGGCGCAGGTTGTTGAGCAGCGTCCGCGCGGCGAGTGTGGCTTTCGTCAGATTGCCCGCGCTGCCTGAGGTATCGACCAGCACGAGGACATCGGCGGGCAGGTCCGGCAAGTGCGGCAACGGGTTCTCCGTCTCGGGCAGAGTCACGATGAAGTGTTGCTTGTCGATGGTCTCGCCCTTCTCCACGGATTGCGTGAGGAACCCGCGAGCCTCCGGCTGTCGATCCTGCGGCGCGCGGTACTCGATCGCGAAACTGGGCGGCGGCTGAATGTTCTTCGCCGCGAGCGAAAACGTCACCGGCTGTATGTCGTCCTTCGCGGTGAGCTTCAACTGCGGATGAGTCGGAGATGAGATCGCGTTGCTCTCGAACGGCCGATGGATTGTCCCGGTCAGGCCGAAGTCCCAGATTGGCTTGAGGTCCGACATCAGCGGCAACTCGAAGCGATAGCGCCCGGCATCGGCCACCAGCGGGACGGTGTAGTCGAGCAGAATCCGCTTCGTGTCGCGGGCGAAGATCGGGAAGACTCGCATCCGAAACAGATTGTCGCCGATCTGTTCGAGGATCGCCGGATCACGCTTCGCCCGCACGATGGTCGTGTAAACCTCATCGGCCCGCTTGCGGTCGATCAGCTCTCCCTCGATCAGCTTGTCGTGTTCGACGAACATCGCGAACCGGCTGACCGATGCGCCGTGAGGCAGGTTGAAGACAAACGTCCCCTCCTGCTGTGCTCCATACGGATTGAAGAACGATTGGTCGATCTGCACGAGCGCGACTGGCGCATGCAACACGACGTTGACGTGATACCGCGCCACCTCCAGTCGGACGGGACTGTCCGACTGCGCGTCCTTCGCCACGAGCTGCCCCATGCCCTGAGCGGGCCGGACGCTCGTGACGACTTGAATGCGGTTGGCCCACGCTTCGACATCCGCCTCGCGCGGCGGCTCGCTCTGTTTTCGGGGGCCATGATCGAGATCAGCGGCCGGCGCGGTGAACTTTCCCTCGTACCGGCCATCGTGAGTCAGCCGGGCTTCGCCTCGCAACACGTTGACCTCCGCCGGAGTCTCATCGGCCGTCACGTCCACTTCCGAGTCGCCCGAACAGGCGACGAGGTTGAGTTTCGTCGCGACCTTCCAATCGTCGGCGTCCCGCGACAGCAACAATCGCAGACGACCGCGCAGCAGCACGATCCGTCGCGTGCCGAGATCAAACTCCAGCTCCGAGTCGGCTCCGACAAACAGCTTCCCGCCGGGAAGATCGACTCGACTCGCCCCCGCCGCCGACGTGCGCCACCGACCCGACGCGGGGACGGCATCACCCGGAGCAACCACCTGCCACGCCAGGCCGTCACCGTCACGCACGGCCAGATGCCCGTCGCCCCCTCCCGCTCGAACCGCCACCTTGGCGAAGGCGCTCCCCAGCAGCAGCAACGTCGTCGGAATCAAGACTGCCAACCGCAGCATCGTCATGGTAGTGGTCCCTGAACCGGGTCGTGACTAGTGCCGAAAGACGACGTGACAATAGCCACGTCGTTCGGCCTGCGGCAAGGATCAGGAATCGAGGAGTCTGAAGGGGCCGGGGTCAGGTGTTCCAATTTCTGTGTTGGGGGTGCAGTCGTGAATTGGTGGTCGTCTGTTCTTGTCCCCTCTCCCGCCCGACTGTGGGGGGAGAGAGGGTTAGTGCTGTG
>JAYUFF010000070.1:0-2832 GCA_043738825.1 Schlesneria sp. | reverse complement strand
TCCGATCCCTTACGCCTGTGAAACGTAAGAATGGCCGAAACTCCAAGTCGCATCGAGACTTCTTTCACGTACCAAAAGGGGTAACGGCGTAGGGTGGCACTCCGCCGCGCGTGGATCGAAGCCGCGGTGCCGTGGGCGTTGTTGGTTTTCACGCTGGCAGGCTCGTGCGGGGCGTGGCATTGGGCGTTGGATTTGTGCGCCCACTTTCGGTGGTACTACTTTGTCGCGGCGGCTGTGTTTGGAGTGTTGATTTGGCGCAAGCGGCGACGTGCGGCAATGGCCGCACTGGGCGTGACGCTGTTGTGGAACGGCGGACTCCTCACGCCGTACTACCTGCCGAGTTCTCAGCCAACCGTCGCCGAGGGTGGAGCGAAAGTGTCGCTCGTCTCGTTGAATGTCTACACGGCGAACAAGGACAAGCGGGCGGTGATCGACTACCTGCGCCAGCAATCTGCCGACCTGGTCGTCGTCATGGAAGTGGACGAACGCTGGGAGCAGGCACTCGCCGAGTTGCATGACCTCTACCCGCATCAGTTCATCCAATCACGGCCCGACAATTTCGGGATCGGGTTGCTGTCGCGTGAGCCTCTGGCCGAGAGCCGGTTCATCGACGCGGGTGGTACTCACCTACCGACCATCGTGGCGCGAATCGAGCGAAAGGAACGGGCCTTCGTGATCGTGGCGACTCATCCGCTGCCGCCGATCGGCGCATCGAACACTCGCGAACGCGACGCACAACTGCGAGCGGTGGCCGACACGGTGAAGGCATCATCGCTACCGTGCGTTGTGGTGGGAGACTTCAATGCGACGCCGCGGTCCTCCGCGTTTCGAGACCTCACCGCGCGCAGTGGCCTGCGCGACAGTGCTCTCGGGCGAGGAGTTCAAGGAAGCTGGAACGCCCAGAGTCCGCTGATTCGCATCCCGATTGACCATGTTCTCGTCCCGACGAGTGTGCAGGTGATTCGACGGGCCGTGGGGCCATACGTCGGCTCGGATCATTTCCCCGTGGAAGTCGAGTTCGTCCTGCCATAAAAAACGGATGGCAGAAATTGCTCGCCCCACACCAACCCGCAGCGTGAGCGAGGGACTGAAGCCCGATTCCCTCGCTCACGCTGCGGGTTGGTGTGACCAGACGTTTCTCGCCTTGCCCCGTTTGAGCTTCGCTGATTCAATACCGCCCGCTGCGTGGGGCGGGCCGCTGGGCCTGCTGCTCTTTGACAGGCGGGACGCCTGCGTCGCGAGTTCGCGTCTTCGGGGGAGGGTCCAAGGATGGACATGCTGGTGGTTCGCGGCGGGCAACCGCTGCGCGGAACGGTGACGGTGGGCGGAGCCAAGAACGCGGCGCTGCCGATCATGGCGGCGACTCTCGCGGCCACTGGCACGACCGTGTTGCAGGGCGTTCCCGAACTGGTCGATGTCTCCACGCTGTCGCATGTCCTGCGGTCGCTCGGCATGACGGTCGAGCGATCTGCCGACGGGTCGCTCGAACTGACCGTGGTCGATGAACAGCCGTGCCTCGCCGATTACGAGCTGGTTCGCCGGATGAGAGCCAGCGTCTGTGTACTCGGTCCGCTGCTCGGTCGGCGTCGTCGCGCGTGCGTCTCGCTGCCGGGTGGCTGCAACATCGGGCATCGGCCAATCGATCTGCACCTCAAGGGACTGCGGGCACTCGGAGCCGAGATCAGCATCGAACGCGGTTACGTCTTCGCGCGGGCCGACAAGCTGCGCGGAGCCGACATCTATCTCGGCGGTTCCTTCGGCAGCACCGTGACCGGAACGTGCAACGTCATGTCGGCGGCGGTCCTCGCCTCGGGGATCACGACCATTTCCGCAGCGGCCTGCGAACCGGAGGTCGTCGATCTCGGCCACTTTCTCAACGCGATGGGGGCGAAGATTGAGGGCCTTGGCACTCCGCTGCTGCGCATTGAGGGCGTTGACGAACTGAAAGCGGTCGAACACCGAATCATTCCTGATCGGATCGAAGCCGCGACGCTGCTCGTCGCGGGAGCCATCACGCGCGGCGAGTTGGAAGTCGATAACATCCGCCCCGCTCATTTGGCCGCTGTCATCGACTCGCTGCGAGCGATCGGAGCGACCATTGAACTGGAGGACTCGCGCGCGATGGTCTCGATGAGCGGCGCACCGCGTCCGATCGACGTGACGGCTCTCCCGTATCCCGGCGTGCCGACCGATGTGCAGGCGCAACTGACCGCGCTGCTGGCGCTGGCTCAGGGAATCAGCGTCGTCACCGACAAAGTCTTTCCCGACCGCTTCATGCACCTGCCCGAGTTGATGCGCATGGGCGCGACGGTGCGGCGCGAGGGGGCCTGCGGGATCATCAGCGGCGTCTCGCGCCTGAGCGGTGCGTGCGTGATGGCCTCCGATCTGCGGGCCAGTGCCGCGCTGCTGCTCGCCGCGCTGGCGGCCGATGGCGAATCGGTGATCCGCCGCATTTACCACCTCGACCGAGGTTACGACCGTCTCGAACGGAAGCTGAACCTGGTGGGAGCCGATATCCGCCGCGTGGCCGATCTCCCCGAGAACCTGCCCGCGAGTCTGCTGTTCTCGGCGGAGGACGAAGCCGCGCCGGCCGTCGATTCGAGCGATACGCCGCCACCGCCGAAGTTCCTGTTGCGCGAACGCGATTCCAAAGGCGTGACGCCCCACGTCACGGCGCGACGTGAGTTCAATTGACTGAACTCAATAGTTGACCCGTCTGCGTTGCACCGCAACGGGCTTTGCACAAATAATCGGGTCGAGCACTTCCTGTAGGGTGGGCACTGCCCACCATTCCACCAACGATTGTGGTGGGCGGTGCCCACCCTACATTAT
>JAYUFF010000069.1:0-2840 GCA_043738825.1 Schlesneria sp. | reverse complement strand
GAGACGCCGCTGCTCTTCAAGGAGCACAAGCTGCCCGTCACGGGGATCGCGTGGTCTCCCGATGGCAAGCGGCTCGCCACGTCGGCGGGCGACGACACACGACCGACCAAGGGGGGCGAGGTCAAAGTTTGGGACGCCTCGACCGGCGAAGTGCAGCAGACGTTTGAACTCCACACGAAGGGGGCGACCGGCGTCGCCTTCTCCACGAACGGAGACTATGTCGCATCGAGCGGCATCGACGAGCATGTGAACGTCTACGACTTGAACGCGAAGAAACCGCTCGGCTTTTACGCGGGACACAGCCGACCGACGAATGCCGTCTTATTTCATCCCGATGAGGAAACCGCCATCAGCGTCAGTGGAGGCCGAGCCGTGGGCAAGAACGAATTGAAAGTCTGGGAGTTCGCGACGGGAGACGAGTTGGCGACGGCGGAGGCTCACGAGGGCCGCATCGCCGCGCTGGCACTCTCGAAGGACGGACGGACTCTGGCGACGGGTGGTTACGACAAGAGCGTTGCCTTGTGGAACGTCGGGTTCCTCGCCGTGGGCCTGCCCGAAGTCGCAAAGGATGAAGCCGTGAAAACGACTTCCGAAACCAGCCCGACGCGCGAGCGAGGGCCAACCGTTGACAACGCGAAACCCTCGCTTGCGCGTCGGGCTGGTGAGGAGTCGCAGCCAGCCGACGCGCTGCTCGCTCAAACGGCAGCAGCAGACAAAGTCGCCACCGAGCCGAAGCCGCTGCGGGCGGGGATCATCGGCCTCGACACCTCGCACTGCGGGGCGTTTGCGAAAACACTCAACGCCAATCCGCAGAAGCCCGAAGTCGCGGGCGTCCGCATGGTCGCGGCCTATCCCAAGGGGAGTCGCGACATCCCGTCGAGCGTCGAGCGCGTGCCGGGCTATATCGAGGATATGCAGAAGCTGGATGTCGAGATCGTCGATTCGATTGACGATCTGCTGACGAAGGTCGATATCGTGTTCCTCGAAACGAACGACGGTCGCCCGCACTTGGAGCAGTACATCCCCGTGGCCAAGGCGGGCAAGCCGTGCTTCATCGACAAGCCGATCGCCGGCTCGCTGGCCGACGCGATCGCGATCTTCGAGGTCTCGAAGAAGTACCGCGCGCCGGTCTTCTCGTCGTCGTCGTTGCGATTCGGCAAGAACAGTCTCGCCGTGCGAGGCGGCTCGCTGGGCAAGGTGCTGAAGTGTGAAACGACCAGCCCGGCAAGCCTCGAAGCGACTCACCCCGACCTCTTCTGGTACGGCATCCACGGGGTCGAGTCGCTGTTCACGGTGATGGGGACCGGCTGTCAGTCGGTCACGCGCGGCAAGACCGCCGAAGGGATGATCGAAGTCACGGGACAGTGGCCTGACGGCCGAGTCGGCATCTTCCGCGAAGGCAAAGGCTACGTCGGCACCGCCGTCGGTGAGAAGGGCGAGTCGCCCGTCGGCTCGTATGACGGCTACGATCCACTGCTGTTCGAGATCATCAAGTTCGCTCGCACGGGCCAGCCTCCGGTCAGCGAGGCCGAGACGCTGGAGATCTACGCCTTCATGGAAGCGGCCGACGAAAGCAAGCGGCAGAACGGCGCGAGCGTCACGCTCGAAAGCGTCCTCACCAAAGCCAAGGCCGAAGCCGCGAAGAAGCTGGCCGAGTTGAAGTGAGCACCCTCGACGATCGCTCGCTGTACCGCTGGCCGCTGCCTCCGTTTCAGCCACCGTGGTGGTTGAGGGGTGCTCACGCTCAGACGCTTGCGGCAGCGTACTGGCCCGCGCGGTTGCCCGCGCATCGTGCGGTGGCTCGACAGGTGGAGTTGGATGACGGCGACATCGTCGTCGTTCACGATGACTGTCCCGACGGCTGGCCGTGCGATGGGCGAGTCGCGTTGCTCGCGCATGGGTTGGGAGGTTGTCATCGCAGCCCGCTGCTCGTGCGTCTCGCCGCAAAGCTGACCGCACGCGGCGTGCGTGTCTTTCGCTGGGACATGCGCGGCTGCGGGGCCGGAGTGGGGCTGGCCGGTCGGCCGTATCACGCCGGATGCACGGATGACCTGCGCCGCGTGATCGAGTCGGTGCTGGGATGGTGCTCGGCCGGTGAGCACGTCGCGACGTGCAGGCTCACGCTGTTTGGTGTGTCGCTCAGTGGGAACATGCTGTTGAAGTCTCTGGGCGAATCGCCCGAATCGGTTCCGCCTGCGGTCGTGCAGGCGATCGTTGTCAATCCGCCGATTGACCTGGCGGCCAGCGTGAGGACGCTCGACGGGCGAATCAACCGGATGTACGACCGGCACTTTGTCGGATCGCTCCTGCGACATCTGGCCGAGCGTCAGCGACTGCGGCCCGACGCGCCGATGCCCGACCTGACGAAGCCGCCTCGCACGTTGTACGAGTTCGACGACTGGTACACCGCGCCGATGAGCGGCTTTCCCGACGCGGACACGTACTACGCGAAGTGCAGCGCGGCGCAGTTCGTTCCATTCATCCAGACGCCGACGACGATCATCACCTCGCGCAACGATCCGATGATTCCGATCGAGATGTTCTCGCCGGATCGCGTGCGTTATCCGGAAGCCGTGCGATTGGTGATCGCCAATGGAGGCGGACACGTCGGCTACATCGCGCGACCGGGACTCGACCCCGATGTGCATTGGCTCGATTGGCGTGTTGTCGAGCTTGTCACCGCGAGCTGATTGCGCAGGCGAAGGGACTCTTGGGCGGCGTGCCACACTTGGTGCATCATCTCAGAGGCTGTCCGAGAACTGGCCTGGCCGCAACAGGTGTCGAAGTCTTGGCTGGAGTGCCACGGTCACGGCTTGGCGTGGCCGTGGCTGCGCGACAAC
>JAYUFF010000068.1:0-7491 GCA_043738825.1 Schlesneria sp. | reverse complement strand
GCCGGATCGAGAACCGCACCCAGGAACGGTTCAAAGAACCTCAGCGACTGCCCGGCCAGATAACTGAGCGGCGCGGACGAATCGAGCACCATCTGCGCGGGCAACATCATCCCCCGCCGCGCGATCTCTCGACAAACCGCATCAATCGCCGCTGTCTGAGCAGCCGATGGCTCAACTGGTCCAGCGGGTTCGACTGCGAAAGCGTGTTTGAGCCAGTTGAGCATGATTTGAGTATCGTTCTGAAGGCTGACGCAACCAACCGCATAGTTTCTCGTTTGTTGATGCAGCGGTTCTCTTCCCGTATCGTCCAATAACCAACTACTCGAATCCGTTTGGTCCACAATGTCAGATTGTTGATTGCAGTGGCGAGGTCACACAAATGCCCATTGAAACAGCGTCTGAAATCATTGATGCGATTCGGGTAACTGCGTTGAAGTTGGAAACCCAACGTCTCACATTCGCTGCATTCTCAGAAGAATCGGGCGTAAACGGTAATCAAATCCATCGACATTTTGACTCTTGGTCTGATGCTTGTCGGACAGCGGGAATCGAATGCGGCCCCACAGGTGGCGAGAACCTAAGACCGAATCCTCGGATAGACGAGGCAACGTGCATTTCGGAATTGCGTCGTGTTGCAAAGCTTCTTGGCAGCAACGTTTTGACGAAGCGAAAGTTTGACCTTCACGCCTCATTTAGTTCATACACCGTGCTGAAGCGATTTGGTGGATGGGTGCAGGCATTGTCACTCGCTGGCTTACAAAAACACGAAAACTGTCGAGATGAGATTCCTCTTTTATCGCTGGCCAAGTGTTTTTTGGACACGGCCGTGGAGCTCCGACGTATTCCAACAGTGCGTCAAGTCGTGCGACGTGCCCCCTATGGGTTGAATTCGTTTACACGAAAATGGGGCAGTTACGGGAACTTCAAGATAGAGGCGATTGCGTTGCTACTTGAAGCTGGTGCGATCTCGGA
The DNA here is from genome assembly GCA_043738825.1 of Schlesneria sp. GTDB lineage: Bacteria > Planctomycetota > Planctomycetia > Planctomycetales > Planctomycetaceae > Schlesneria. The sequence goes on along the minus strand of JAYUFF010000068.1, from coordinate 6,519 downwards.
CGACGAGATTCGTTGCATGCTGGAAACTGAATTCGCACGACTCGATGTTCCATCAAAAGACTGCGACAACAATAGTGAAGCAAACTTTCATACCGGAAGAACTCTTGGATTTCGAGCTTTTGCATACGCGCCGACATACGAACAAGAAGTCGTCGGAATCTTCGGGAATGTAGCGGAGGAATTGGGGTTTGAAATCGTATCTCAGAGGGTCGCCTTTCCGGATTGCCTCGCGCGTCGGCGATTACCTGGACCAAGAGAGCGGTTCATTGACTGCCGAATTGAATTTGAACTACGCAGCAAAGATTTCCAAACGCATAAACATCCCGCCAATGGCTGTGATCTCATCGTGTGTTGGGAACACAACTGGGAAGACAGTCCCGTGGAAGTCCTGGAACTCCAAACGGCCATTCGATCACTTCCAGGCTGGAAATGAGTGCGGCTGGGTGGCAGGGTCGGAGTCATCGACGGCCCTGAGTGGCAAAGACGGGGCCATCGAAGACTCTGACCCCGCCACACAAACCGGTAACTAGCCCGACGTGCAAGCGAGGGCTTCACATTTGATACACGCGAAGCCCTCGCTCGCGCGTCGGGCTAGTTTGGGTTATTCCGAAATCATCTGTGATTCCAAACCCAGCGGATGCCGTCCCTTCGCCAAGAGTTGCCGCCGAATGGAGATCAGCTTCGGGCGATTCAATTGCAACAAGTGCTCCGTCACGCGGCCGATGTCGGTCTCGGGAACGATCAATCCGTCGCGAAATTCAAAGTGATCCGGCCAGCGATCTTGACGTGGATGAAACAGCCTCACGATCCGGCCGGAATCAGGATCGACCGAGGCGATATCAGTTCCTTTCAGCCGATTACATTCCAAGCAACTGCTCGCGAGATTCGACAACTCGGTCTGCCAATCGTGCTTGAGAGCGATGATGTGATCCGGCTCGAACGGAAAAAACGACTCGGCTTCTGGCAACAGGCAATACTCGCATTGAAAGCCGGCACGTTCGCGAATCGCATCTCGCAGAGCGACCGAAATGTATTCCGACATGGCCGCGAGGCTCCCCTACATCCGGGCCTTCAACATCCGCACGAACAATTCCGCGCGGCTAAAGTCTTGCAACTCATCTTGCTCCTCGTCGGTCAGCGTGCCTGAGTTGGACTTCCAGAGCAACTCGCTCGCCCGCGCCTGCGTTTCCGCCGATGGCCGAAAGGCCAGAACGTCGGATCGCGAGGGAAACGTTGCCAAGAACTCAGCGATTTCTTCAAAAACTTGCGGCTGTGTTGCGGTCGTCATGTTTGGCTCCAAATTCAATGCGTGTGTTCGACTGCTCGTCACGGAGTGCTCATGATTCGTCTCGCTGGCATCGGTCACACAAAACCATTCATTTTGGCTGGCAGGATTGTACGTTCGGAATGACTGATTGCCACATGCCAATGTTCAACCGCTAATCCACACTCAGTATTTCCAAATTCGCACAATCGTGGCCGACGCTGCCAACGTCGGTGTGACTCATTGCCGGAGTTTGTTGACGGACGCTGGCAGCATCCGCCACGAATTTGGAAGTACTGACACTAAAAAATCTCGTGCGGGTAGGCCGTTGTCGAGCGGACGGCTTCGGCGTACTTCACGCCGCACGATTGGCCTCGGTAGCGGGCGAGGGCTTCTTTGCCGAGTTGGGCTCCGTCAAGCTGCTTCGGATCGTAGGGCTTGTTCGCCTGCATCGCCATCAGTCGGCCGAGCCATTCGATCGCGCGGGGCCAGTCGTCGGTGACATCGACGAACGTGTTCGGCTCGAAGCCGATCGTGTGGCCGGGGCCGTTGTCGTACCAGTAGATTCGCGACGGCGACTTGGTCTTTTGACCGAGGTCCAGCACGCGGTCGCCGTGCCTGAGCGCGATCTTGGAGAGCTGCGAGGCCATCTCGTGATCGGTGTGGTGATCGTGAGGCCAGAGCTGGAACGCGACATCCGGCTCGATTGCGGCGACCGCTTCGGCCACCTTCCGCTTCGATTCCTCCGTCACACCGAACCGCATTCCGGCGAAGTCGAGGAATTGCATCTCGATGCCGTACTCCTTGCTGATCTGCACGGTCTTCTCGACGAGTTCCTGCGCGCGATCGGCTCCCGGCTTCCAGTTGCTGTAGTCGCCGACCAGCGTCAGGATCACCACGCGATAGTTCTTCCGCAGCGCCTTGAGCAGGATGCCGGGAATCCCCCACACGCAGTCGTCGTTATGGGCACCGATACCGAGGATCGTCTTGGACATGTTGTGTCTCCCGTAGGATGGACGCCCCGTCCGTCCGCGTCTCAGCGAATCGTCGTCGTCATCCACGAGAAGAGGACGGACGAGGGCGTCCATCCTACGACGATCTTGATTCGCACTTGCCGTTACGGCATCTCGATCAGTCGTATCCGGCGGTACTCCATCTGGCCGCGATCCCCTTCGAGGCCGATGGGACCGGTCTCGGGGAGTTTGAATGTCTCTTCCAGAACTTCGCCGTTGCAGAGGCACCGCGCGACGTTGTCCTTCACGGTGACTTCCATCTCGTTCCAGTCCTGGGGCCGGTACTGCTTGAGGTTCTTGTACGGCCCGGCCAGTGGGTAGTCGCGGCATTGGAGCTGAGGGCGGCGAATGAAGACACCGCTGTCGGCGTTCGGCGTCGCGCGGAAGTCGAGCTTCAGTGTGAAGTTCTTCGGGAACTCGCGCGTCGTCCACATCTGCGCACCGCGGCTGCCTTCGGGCGGAGTCATGATGACGATGCGACCGTGCTTCGCGACGTAGCGGCCATCGGTACTGGCAACCTGTCCGTCGAATGCGGCCTGCTTCTCCTGAGTCTTCTGATCGCGGAAGCCCCAGCCGGTGAGGTCTTTTCCGTTGAAGAGACTGATCGCGCCGGGTTCCAGTTTGAAATCGTCATCGGTCGTTTCGAGATAGCCGAGCGTCGCGAGAATCGGTCGCAATGCGGCGGCCCATTTTGTGTAGCCCGCCTTGTTCGGGTGAAGCAGGTCGGGGAACTCGGCCGCTTTGGCGTCTCCCTGCTCGTCGGCGAAGAGCGTCCACGTTTCGATCAGCGTCACCTGCGGATCGCCCTTCACGGCGGCGGCGTACAGGTTGTTGATCTGCTTGATCTTGTCGGCCGGTCGCGATTTCGAGGCGGAACTCGGGAAGACCTGACACAGAATCACCGGCATCTTTGCGTTGTGCTTCTTCAACTCGGCGAGGATCAATTTGAAGTTGGCGGCAATCGTTTCGGGCTCGGCCTTCTCTTCGAGGTCGTTCGTCCCCATGAGCAGTACGACACCGGTGGGGTTGAGCGCCAGTACGTCGTCCTTCAACCGAATCAGCATGCCGCGCGTGGTGTCTCCACTGATCCCACGATTGGCGACTTTGACGCCGGGGAAACTCCCGCCCATGTCGTCGCCCCAGCCCTGCGTGATCGAGTCGCCCAAAAAGACGAGCGACTTCTGATCCTGCTCGACCTGCTTGGCCCAAGCCGTTCGCTTTTCGGTCCACAGGTTTTTGAACCAGTCATACCGACGGATCGGCCCGGCACCGGGCAGGCCATCGTCCGTCGCGGGGAGATCAATCACCGGCTTGGCTGACTTCTCTTCGGCACTCAGGTGAGTCACGAAGAACCCGAAAACGAATGCTGCCGAAGCTGACAACAGGATGCTGCGAAGGGCGGTGTTTTTCATGGTCTCAAGGTGTCCGATCAGGCTGAGGTTTTGGACGACATTGCCAAAGTTCGATTCCAACCAAAAACGATGCGATCATTCATCCGTCTCGCGCAGTTTGGCGAGGACGGCGAGATCTTCGAGGGTCGAGGTGTCGCCGGTCGATTCGCGGCCGGCGGCGATGTCTCGCAGCAGGCGTCTCATGATCTTGCCGCTGCGAGTCTTTGGTAACGCGGGGCTGAAACGAATCTTGTCGGGCGTCGCCAGCGCGCCGATCTGCTTGCGCACGTGAGCGATCAAGTCCCGCTCAATTTGCTCGCTGCCGTCGCCACTCTTGAGCGTGACGAAGCAGCAGATCCCCTCGCCCTTGATGTCGTGCGGGAATCCGACGACCGCCGCCTCGGCGACCAGTTCGTGTGCGACGAGCGCCGATTCGACTTCCATCGTCGAGAGCCGATGCCCCGCCACATTGAGCACGTCGTCCACGCGACCCATCACCCAGATGTAGCCGTCTTCGTCCTTTCTCGCCCCATCGCCGGCGAAGTAACAACCGGGAATTGACGAGAAGTACGTGTCCTTGAAGCGCTGATGATCGCCGTAGAGCGTTCGCAGCATCGAAGGCCACGGCTGCTTCATGACGAGCAGGCCGCCCTGATTGGGACCGAGGCTTTCGCCATCCTTTGTGACGATGTCGGGGACGACGCCGGGGAGCGGCCTCGTGCAACTTCCCGGTTTGGTGGCGGTGATGCCGGGCAGGGGCGAGATCATGATCGCGCCGGTCTCGGTCTGCCACCACGTATCGACGATCGGACAACGCTCGGCACCGATCATCCTGTGGTACCACATCCACGCTTCGGGATTGATCGGCTCGCCGACCGATCCGAGCAGCCGCAGGCTGGAGAGATCGTACTTCGCTGGCCACTGGTCGCCCCACTTGATGAACGCGCGGATCGCCGTCGGGGCGGTGTAGAAGATGTTGACCTTGTACTTCTCGATGATTTCCCAAAAGCGTCCGTCGTGAGGCCAGTTCGGTGCCCCTTCGTACATCACGGTGGTGGCTCCGTTCGCCAACGGGCCGTAGACGATGTAGCTGTGTCCCGTGACCCAACCGATGTCTGCGGTACACCAGTAGGTGTCCTCGTCCTTCAGATCGAAGACCCACTTCGATGTCATCATCGTGCCGAGCGTATAGCCACCGGTCGTGTGCATGACGCCCTTCGGTTTGCCCGTGCTGCCCGAGGTGTAGAGGATGAACAGTGGATGCTCGGCGTCGAGTTCCACCGCGTCGCAATCGGCATCGACGTCGGACATCAGGTCGTGCCACCAGTAGTCTCGGTCCGGCACCATGTGGACGGGAGTCCCCGTGCGGCGCACAACGACGACCCGCTGAACGCTCGGCGACTTTTCAAGACTGTCATCGACCGCCTGCTTGAGCAGGATGTCCTTGCCTCGCCGCCAGCCTCCGTCTGCCGTGACGATCAGTTTGGCCTGAGCGTCGTTGTTACGGTCGGCCACGGCATCGGCGCTGAACCCGCCGAAGATGATCGAATGCGTCGCTCCGATGCGGGCACAGGCCAGCATGGCGATCGCCAGTTCGGGGATCATCGGCATGTAGAGCGTCACACGATCGCCCGTCGTGACGCCGAGTTTTTTGAGGACGTTTGCAAACTTGCAGACCTCGCGGTGCAAGTCCTGATAGGTCAGGACGCGACTGTCTCCCGGCTCGCCCTCCCAAATGATCGCGGCTTTGTTCTTACGCCACGTCGTCAGGTGCCGATCGAGGCAGTTGTACGAGGCGTTGATCTTCCCGCCGACGAACCACTTCGTTTCGGGCATCTCGCCCTGAAGGACGTGGTCCCACTTTTTGAACCAGTGTAGGTTGCCAGCCAGCTCGCCCCAGAAGGCCGCCGGGTCGTCCTTGGCCTGGTTCCACATCTGCTGGTACTGAGCTTCGCTGTTGATATTTGCCTGCCGGGTGAAGTCGGCTGGTGGCGGAAAGCTGCGTGTTTCCTGGAGGACACTGTGAATGTTGTTGCCAGACATGAGGAAGGCTCTCCTGAACAAATCGCGAGGCGGTCGGAACGGCAGGACCAGTCGAACGGGCGAGGATTAGACTCGGATTCGCGAACGAATGCCACGGAGCGGCGCGGCTCGGTGACATCCTAATTTGGTGGTTCAGCGACCCGCGAAATTAGGACACCACCCGCAGCCCGATCGGTGCCGTCAAACCCGGTGTCCGGCAGCGGTTCACAAGGTCGAGGTTCACGTCGAATTAGAGGACTGGACGCAGCGGCGTTTTCGCGGCGGGCGCGGCGGGTGTCTCGCGGGCTTCCCACTCGCTGACTCCCCCGTTAGAATCCCGCGTCCGTTTACGAGGCGTCCGGCGTGGGTCCGGTTGGTCGGCGGAATCAGCCCAAAAAACTTTGAGTAATCCTGATGGGAGGACTGTGTGGTCAAGCTGCGGTTGCGGGATAACGAATCAGTCAACGATGCGGTCAAGCGGTTTCGGAAGTTGGTCGAGCACTCCGGTATCAAGCGCGAGATGAGACGACGCGAGTTCTACGAAAAGCCGAGCGAGACCAGCCGTCGCATCCGTGTTCGCGCCGCTCGCCGTGCGAAGATTCAGCGCATGGTCGGCGGTCCCGCCGTCAGCACCTGATCCCTCCGTCAGCCTCTTCCCGAGATTGACCTGAGTTTGCAGGCCGGTTCAACCGGCCTGCTTCGTTCTTTGGGGCGGTGCCCGGATCCGGCTGGGTTCACATCACGCGAACCGCTGCTCGAACAGACGTGTCCGTTCTCCATTCTACCTTGACGTGGCCTCAATTGAGTCGTTTCACCGCGCGGGCAACGC
>JAYUFF010000067.1:0-7494 GCA_043738825.1 Schlesneria sp. | reverse complement strand
TTCGAGGTGTCGAATTCTTCAAACTCCAGCCGCAGTGCCCGCAACACGAGATCCATGTTGATGCGCACCAGCACGTCCTGCTCCTGCGTCGGGTCGATGATCTTCCGGCAGATCGACTGCGAGACGTAGCTGCCGAAGTAGAGGGCGGACTGCTGGATCGAACATTCGCCGCAATACCCGGCACGGTCTTTCCATTGCAGCCGGGGCGGAATGGAAAGCTGATGCAGGATCGTCTTCTGCGGGGGAGCAGGCGGTGGTTCCTCGCCAAGAGTCACGGCGATGGAACCGAGCAGAAACGTCGCCACAACCAATCTCATGATCATTCGCTCCTGGAGGCTGACGGTCAGATGAGGCGGGGTGGCATTGCTGGAGCGTTCCAAGTGAAGGGACGTGCCACTGCTTCGGAGTCTGCGGAGAAGCAGTGCTCTTCGAGGCGTTGATGACCCATCGGCACTGCTTCTCCGCAGACTCCGAAGCAGTGGCACGTCACTCGTTGTTTTCGCATTCCACAGAACAGGGCCACCCAGCTATACCTCACGCGGCCTCATGTGAGACGTTTAGCCCCAATGCCATTGGCGTGGAAGCGATCAACGCGTCACCCACATTCGCGCCCACGCCGATGGCGTTGGGGCTAAACGTCAAACCTCTCATTCGTGACCGCGTGAGGTATATGCCTCTGGGTGGCCCGGCTTGCTTCAAGCCGGGGGCCGCAGGCCCAAGAAACATTGGGTTGACGTTCAATCGGGGTGCCCCGCTGCGTTCTAAATCGATGGTTGCTCTGAAGTTTCTTGTGCTTCGCACCCAGCTTGAAGCAAGCTGGGCCACCCCGCGATGGAACCGAACAGAAGCGTCGCCGCAACCCATCGCATGATCATTCGCTCCTGGAGACTCGACGGTCAGATGAGGCGGGGCGGCATTGCTTGAGCGTTCAAAGTGAAGGGACGTGCCACTGTTTCGGAGTCTTCGGAGAAACAGTGTTCTTCGCGAGTTCGTCCCGCAACCGGCACTGCTTCTCCGCAGACTCCGAAGCAGTGGCACATCCAAGGTTGTTGAGGGCACTCAAGCAGGGCCATCCCGCCCACGCCATGCGCCATCCAAGCGGTCAGTTCTTCCCCAAGACTTCTCGTGCCTCCGCTGCGGCCCTTGTGCCAGGGAATTCAGTCACTATCGCTTTGAGCTGCGTTCGCCCCGCAGACGGATTGCGATTCAACATCGACTTCGCCAATTCCAGTTTTCTTGCGGCCGTATTTTCCGACTCGATTTCCTTGCCTGCTGGATCCTTTTTTTGCAGTTTCTCCCATGCCGAAGTCACTTCCTCGATCGTCACAGGATACCGTGCAATCACGACAAGCGGTCGGTCCCGAATGGGCAAGGGCAAATTGGCATCGTTAAGGTAGGTGAATTTCTGAACGACGGCATAGTGCAATTGGTTCGGATCAAGTTGGACTTGCGATCCTGGTTTTATCTTAGTCGTATCTTGTTCAAGGCAGACTTCCTCAACTCCATTCTTGTACTTGTTTGGAATGGTAGCCAGTGCGTGTGTTGCATTCAGAATTCGGGTAATGGTGAATACTCCGGTATAGATGCCTATCGAATCCACACCGAGATTCGGTCCATCTGTTTTTAGAGACGAACCGGCACTGAGTATTTTCTCCTTGAAAAGCAGATCTTCGATGGCTGCATAACCGTAGACGGGAATGAATATGCGTTCGGACCGTTTACGCCCTTCAGCTTGAAGCCGTTTGATTTCTAGCTGAGTTTGTTTCGCAGCATCAGCGCTTGCAGCCTTAGCCCTCGCTCTTTCATTTTCGATCCGTCCTCGCGGTGAAGGCTCGAACTTCCGAAGCGCCGGATTGTCGGCATAGAATTTATCGTATTGCTTCATTGTTTCCGCTTCTTTCGGAGCGTGGACAGAGGTCCGTTTTCCTGACTTCAACGCTTCAATTTCCTCCAGACGCCCCTTATTGTCGATTTCACGACACTGCTCAAGCACTTCCAGAACTTTCTTAACCTTTTCCGAAATCTCCGATTTCGCTTCGTCTTCTTTGGCGATTGTTTTTGGTGCCGGAGATTCATCGCCCCAAGACGGAACCGGGACCAATGCTGCAAGAACCAACACGTGCGTTAACTTCATGTGACGCTCCTTGAGATATTGTTGCCTGACGCGAGTGAAATGGAACGCTGTCCCCATATCGCCTTCCAAGCAAACATTGTCCTGCCTCCGAAAAGGGATAATTGTTTTTGCAGCCCAACGACCAAGCTCAGCAGCGGCGGGGCACCGGTGAGCTATGAAGTCCCCGAAACGAATCATGCCCCGCCGTCTGCTGCAGCGCCTGGTTCGGCCCTATCGGCTGAGAAAATGGCGGACCAATTCCAACACGATCGCGCCCACGACTCCCCCCGACAAGAATGATGTTACCCATTTCCACCATTCGAGGTTATGACGGCTTTGTTCGAGTGCCTGACGGTGGCTTTGGTTGACACTGGTTTCAATGATGGCAGCCGTCTGCTCGTCGTTCAGTTTTGGGCGGCCGGGAACCAAAAAGCGATGCCACAGACTAACTGAGTCACTCTTACCACTCACTCGAAAGAGGTCGGGATGTTGCGAAACGATGTCTCTGGTGGTTACCGACAAGTTAGGGATTGCCATGTCAAGTACGTTGGCCTCGCGTTGTTCTTGGTCGCAGGTTGCAAGATGGCGAATGAGGGCTGTTAGGTCTGCGACTCTTCCAGGTTTTAGGATCGGAAAAACGGCCATAAGAGCAGTCTCGTTAAGCCGCCGAACAAGTATTAGGCCGCCGAAGGCGTTCCGCAAACGCTGCGGGTTTGGCGGCCTATCATCGGAATTTGCCTGTGATAGGACGCCGGTTCGGCGGCCTATCGTGGTATTCCAAGCCTACCGGCCTGATTTCACAGAAACAATCTCTGGATGATGGGCATGTTCCTATTTTGCAGTGAAGTAGGGTGGGACAAGCTCGCTTCGAGCGCTGGCCCACTAGCTTTGCGGGGATGGTTTGGGTTGTTGTTCTGGTTGTGGTGGGCCGGCGCGGCGAAGCGCCGCTGGTCCCACCCTACTTCACGGGGGGCCCAAAGCTGCCGCCCGTGGCACACCACGCGGGGACAACTCATCCCGGCGAATCCTCTAGCCTCCGGTGCTGACGGTGGTCGCGGCGCTTTTGGCTCCGATCTGGTCGTCTTTGGGGCCGCGATAGGCGGCTCGGATCGTGAGGCTGACGGGGGGGCCGCTGACGGGGACGGCTTGGGAGACTCTGAACAGAATTGAGGATGTCTCGCAGATTCACAGCGCAGCAAAATGGTAATCCTGCCTTGTTCAGAATGCTACTGTCTGGATTCTGGTTTGAGCCAATCAAATGTCGTGGGCCAGTGCCGTAGGGTGCGTGAAGCAACGCGGAACGCACCACGATTTCCAGATCACGCGAGCCATCCACTCGTCCGTCAAATCGGTGCGTTCCGCGTTGCTCCACGCACCCTACGCGACTCATTCTCTAGTGCTTTGTCACGCCTAAGAATGGGGGTTGTTGTCGTAGCCACGTTCGCCAGAACGTGGGCGAGACGCGGGATGGACCCCACGCTCTGGCGAGCGTGGCTACCCCAAGATCAAGCTCTGACAAAGCACGAGGCCCGATGCCAGGCTTTGCGATTGAAGCAGCGCCTTGATCGCAATCCACCACCAGCCGCACCAGATGCCGTAACCGATCACCATCAAATGCACGGCCACTGTGAGCCAAAAGACGATTCGGAAGGAAACCTTGAGCGTCTTGTGCCGGAACACGCGGCTGCCGAGATACGCGCCGGGCCAACCTCCCGCCAGTGCGAACAGATGCAACGTCCGCTCCGAGATGCGGGGCTTCAACTTGATCGCTCGCCGCTTGTCGATGCCGTACAACACGAACACGATGGCACTACACGCCACGGTCAACAGGAGATAGATCGCAAACAGCCCCGACAGTTGAGTCTTCTCACGAAACGCCTGCACCAACAACAACGTCGCCCCGATGAGCCAGAAGATCGAACCGAACGTAAACCAGCGTTGGAGACGCGTCAGCGGGTTCAACCATTCCAACCAAGTGCGTTGACGGGCCATGACAGTCTCCAGATCAGAAAGGTAGGACGGGCACGTCGGCTCGTTTATTTTTTGTCTTCAACGAGGACGAGCAAGCGTGCTCATCCTACAGGTAGGTGGGTGCTTTCTGTGCTTGGTCGTACCAAAGAATTCTTTAGTAACAGTTGTATTAGAGGGCCACTGAAACTGTGGATTGTCGAAACTGGGTACGTTGCAAGCGGAAGGCGTTCAACCGGTTGGCGGTTGTTCTCCACAAACGCGGGCTGTGGGAAGGGCGTTCAGCGGACGGGGAAACTCGGTGGGGCATCGGCTGGATTGGTGGTGGGTTGTCATCGGGGGAGCAAGTGGGGAGTTCGTTCGTGTGGACAAACGCGGGCCGTGCGAGTTGTGAGCTGACAAGTTATGCACAGTCTTCCCGCTTCAGTTCGGCCAGCCGCTTTCTGAGCTTCTGCACCTGTTGGCGGAGCGTCGGCGCATGCGGCAGCAGTTCTTTGAGGCGACTCAAACTGTGGGAGACCGTGGTGTGAGTTCTCTCGCCGAAGTAGAGGCCGATCGATTCGAGCGGCCGGCCGGTCAGTTCTTTCGCCAGAAACATCGCACACTGGCGGGGGACGATCAGTCCCTGCTGCCGCGAGCGGGAACGGAGGTCGAGCGGTTCGACGCCGAACTCGTGCGCGACGACCGTGGCGATGGCATCGAGAGTCAGTGAAGCGGTGCGAGTCTCCTGCGACAGCCAGCGTTCGAGGAACGGTTGGTTCACGACGGCTTGTTGAACGTGGCAGGTCTCGGCGAGTTGGTCGAGCGCATGGACGATGTCTCGCGGCGAGAAGGGCCAACGTTCGGCGAGCCACTTGAGGGTGGGAGCCACCGGTTCGCACAGCGGGAGGTGTTTCACTTGGGCCACTCGCGCGATCAGCTCGCGCCGCCCTTCGAGTCCCGGCCACGGCAGCGTTGCGCACAGACCGCCATGACAGCGACTGACCCAGCGCGGCGAGAAGTCGCGCAATTCGCCGGGCAGCTTGCGACAGGTCACCAACACTCGCGGGCCAGCGCCGCTCGCTCGGTCAATCAGTCCGAGCAGCAACTCTTGCAAAGCCAACTTCCCTTCGAGGCCGTGCAGGTCTTCGCAGATCAGCAGATCGAGCGAACCGAACAACTCCCACGCGTCGGCCAGCGATTGTAGTTCGTCGGCGAGGGCGAGCAGTTCCGCCAACTCCGCCGCAGTGGCGATGATGTACCGCAGTTTCGGCTGCCGACGGAGGCACTCCAGGATCGCCTGTCTCGCGAGTAGAGATTTGCCACTCCCCTCGGGGCCGGACAAAAAGGTGAGGCCGTGGGACGCGAAGGCCGTGCGTTTGCCGTGTGTCGTGACGCGCGCGAGGGCCGCGCGGGCGAAGGCGTGCTCGGGAAGTGACACAAACAATTCGGTGGCAGATACGGCGGACTGGCTGCGGGCCACAAGCCTCTCGAACATTGAGAACCGACCTTCATGAGTCGAGTTCGCAAGCGTCCGTTTGCGGGTCGTCTTCCTTGAGATGCGATCAACTCCCCACGCGGGATGACCGGAGAGACAGAACGCTAATCTTCGCTGATCTTCACTCATCCGAATCAGCGAAGATCAGCGTCCATCAGCGTTCCAAATTCTTCGCGTCGTCAAGCAGTCGAAGTTGGGGCGGGATGATAACGGCGGTCATCTCGAATTGCGAAGCCGCGCGACGACGGCGACGATGCGACGCGCGGCTTCGTCGATCTCGTCCCGAGTATTCAGGAGACTCAGCGAAAACCGGACGGCCGACCGATACAGATCGGGAGTCAAACCCATCGCGAGCAGAATCGGAGCCGGCTCGGCGGAGCCGCTCGCGCACGTACTGCCCAGCGAACAACAGACGCCTTCCAAATCGAGCGCGACCAGGATGGCTTCGCCATCGACGCCGGGAAAGGAAATGTTCAACGTGTTGGGCAGCCGCAGTGCTCCCTCGCCATTCACGACGGTCGGCGCGCAGCGTTCGATCAAGGCCGCTTGCAACCGGTCGCGCAGCATGGAGACGGCTTGAGTTCGCTCCACCTGCGAGGCGTGCCAAAGTTCGAGGGCCTTCGCCATCCCGGCGATCAGCGCCACCGGTTCGGTGCCGGGCCGTCGCTCGAATTCCTGATGACCTCCGCGCAGCAGCGGCAGCAGTCGCGTTCCGTCTCGCAGCAGCAGTCCGCCGACACCGCGCGGCCCATGAAATTTGTGAGCACCAAAACTGAGTGTCGTCGCGCCGAGATCGTGAAAGTTCACGGTGATCTTGCCGACCGCCTGCACTCCGTCGAGATGCAGCGGCACGCTGCGCGCGCGACAAGACTCCGCGAGCGGCGGCACGTCTTGAATCACTCCCGTTTCGTTGTGGGCGAGAATCACGGCGACCAGCCGGGTGTCGGACGGCAGGTCGATCGAGCCGAGCCGCCCGCAAGGATCGACGGGAAATTTGTGCAGCTTCCAAGCGCGCATGGCGGGCGCTGTGCAGACCTCCAGACACGACGGATGCTCACCGGGCGAGATCGCGATCGTTCCGGTCAGTCCCTGGGTCAGGCCGCGCAGCGCGAGGTTGTTCGCCTCCGTCCCGCCGCTCGTGAAGATCAGTTCTTTCGGGTTGGCACCGAGTTGGTGAGCGATGGTCTCGCGACTCTCCTCCAAGACCTGACGGGCCTGGCGACCGGCTCGATGCGGACTGCCGGGGTTGCCGAAACAATCCCGCATCACGCGCGCGACAACCTCAACCACGTCGGGCAGCGGCGGCGTGGTTGCGTTGTTGTCGAGATAGATCGAGGAAGTCATGCGGGCATGGTAAGGCGCGCGGCGGGAATTGAGCCACTGACTCGCACTTGGCCACGATACCTCGCGCGTGAGCGACAGTTCACCCTCAAAACGCGCGGGGCGATGCCCACGCGGTTCAACGAAAACATCTCACTCATGGCCGTGCGAGGTCTACCTCGCCACCGAGGTCAACTTGGTGGCGGAGTAAATTAAGTGTTTCCGGTCGTCGTGCGACTTCCGCTTCGCCCCTGCGATCAGCCAATCCGCACCGTTGCCACTGACAATCACGTGAGGTCCACTCGACAATCCGTGGCACGCCGCAGCGTCGGTTGACATTCATTTCGGGCCGTTCTACTGTCTCAAGCTGCTTTGTCTTGAGTCCGTAGAATCGTGTGATTTCCAGCGGACTGGGTTGTGGTTTTGATGTCACGGTTTCGGAAAGGGCATTCGCAATGGGGCGTCCGGTCACCCTGTTTACTGGCCAATGGGCCGACCTCAAGCTGGAAGAGTTGTGCAAGAAAGCCAAGGACTTCGGCTATGACGGGTTGGAACTGGCCTGCTGGGGCGACCACTTCGAGGTCGATAAGGCCCTCTCCGACGACACCTACTGCGC